>JBFWJP010000015.1:0-15766 GCA_050253135.1 Desulfurella sp.
TTAAAATTAAAAAACAAGTTAGACGAAAAAACTTACAATTTTTTTAAAGTCATATCAGAAGTTGCTTTAAAGTTAAAAATGAAAGCCTATGCTGTAGGCGGTATGGTTAGGGACATTGTAATGGATATGCCTATAAAGGATATTGACATAGTTATTGAAGGAAATGCTATAGAGTTTGCAAAAGAATTTGCAAAAATTATTGATGGTAAACTTATTACGCATGATGAGTTTAAAACGGCCAGTGTGATTAAAGAGGGTGAAAAAATTGATTTTGCAACAGCAAGGCAAGAGTACTACGATGAAGTCTCATCGGGTTTACCTCATGTAGAGGAAAGTTCGCTGAAGCTGGATTTGTACCGTAGGGATTTTACCATAAATACGCTTGCAATCAGTTTAAACGAGAATTTTGGTGAACTCATTGATTACTTTGGCGGTATGAAGGATATTAAAGATAAAAAAATACGTATTTTACATAATTTAAGTTTTATAGAAGACCCAACAAGGGTGCTAAGGGCTCTGCGCTTTGCAGAAAAATTTAATTTTTTATTGGGCCAGCAAACAGAAAAACTAATGAAGAATGCGCTTGAGCTAGGTGTTTTAAATACCGTTTCAAAAAATAGATTATTTTTGGAGCTAAACTTAATTTTAAAAGAAGAAAAAGTGGTTGAAATATTAAGGAGGATCAATAATTACAAGATTTTTAAGTACCTGCATAAAGAATTTTATATCGATGAGGGTTGTTTTGCTTTAATTGAAGCAGCTAAAGATTTTGTTAAAATGTGCACTTTTTTTTGTCCAGTAAGCTTTAAAATAGAGGCGATTTATTTTTCCATATTAAAATTTTGCTTCAGAAAAAAATTCAACCTTGTAAGTGTGCTTGGTATAACAGATGATAAAATGGAAAAAATTTACCAACAAATGCTGCAAATAAATGTATTTTTGTCAAGAAAACGAAGCAAAAGCGAAATTTATTTCTTTTTAAAGCCTATGCCTCTTGAAGCGCAAATAGCTGCGTTTGCCATTACAAAAAGCCATTTTGTTAAAGATGCGTTAATTTCATATATAAGGGATTTGCAGTCTATGAAGCCTTTTGTATCGGGGAAAGACTTAATTGAGCTTGGACTAATACCTTCTGTTGAATTTGGTAAAATCCTTGAAAATTGCTTTAAAAAACAAATAGAAGGTGACTTTACAAATAAACAAGAAGCAATAGATTATGTAAAAAGTAAATATTTAAATTGATTTTTATCATAATAATGCTATAATTCACAGTAATTTAACGCAAATTGGAGGTTTGCAAATGAAGAGTTACAATGTTGCGGTAGTTGGTGCAACTGGAGCAGTAGGCGAAGATATGATAAAAACTTTAGAAGAATTTAATTTTCCAGTAAAAAAACTCTTACCTCTTGCTTCTGAGCGATCACTTGGCAAAAGTGTTACTTTTAAAGGACAGGAGATTCCTGTTGAGGTATTAAATGAAGAATCATTTAAAGATATAGATATAGCTCTTTTTAGTGCAGGTGGAAGCGTAAGCGCAAAATTTGCGCCCATCGCTGCAAAATCTGGTGCTGTTGTGGTTGACAATACAAGTTATTTCAGGATGGACAAAGATGTGCCACTTGTTGTGCCAGAAGTAAATCCTGATGATATAGCTTTATATAAAAATAAAGGCATTATAGCTAACCCAAATTGTTCTACCATACAGATGGTAGTAGCGCTAAAGCCAATTTATGATCGCTATGGGATAAAACGTATTGTTGTTTCTACTTATCAAGCAACAAGTGGTGCAGGCAGAAGGGCAATGGAAGAGTTAATTGACGAAACTAAAGCGTTTTTTGAGTTTAAATACGATTCTTACAAACCAAATGTTTTTCCAAAGAAGATCGCATTCAATTGCTTGCCTCATATAGATGTGTTTTTGGATAATGATTACACGAAAGAAGAAATGAAAATGGTTAACGAGACTAAAAAGATTTTTCACGATGATTCTATAAAAGTTACAGCTACATGCGTTAGAGTGCCAGTTTTAAGGGGGCATTCTGAGTCTGTTAATGTTGAAACTAAAAAGCCATTTGATATTTCAGAGGTGAAAGAAGCTATAAAAATTGCTGAAGGCTGTGTGCTTATGGATGATCCCAAAAGTTTGATTTACCCAACACCAATTGAAGTAAGTGGTAGAGGGGAAACGTTTGTAGGGCGCATAAGACGTGATGAATCAATAGAAAATGGTTTGAATTTATGGGTTGTAGCGGATAATTTACTAAAAGGTGCAGCTTACAACGCTGTTCAGATAGCTCAGATTTTAATTGAAAAGTATTTATAAGGAGGTATTTATGCAAGCTTTTAGTCCTAAAAACATATTAGTTCCCACAGATTTAAGTGAAAATGCACAAAAAGCCATTGAGTATGCATTAAGTTTAGCCAAGGTCTATGGGGCAAAATTGCATATTTATTATGTAATTACAGATTTGCAAGCAGCGCTGGGTTATGTGCCTTCATTGCCGCTTGATAAGATTGAAGCTTCAATGAGGGAAGAAGCAGAAAATTACTTTGAGCATTTAAAAAATAAAATTTTGAAAGACTATGATAATTTTGATATGCATATTGAAGTAGGCGATGCACCAAAGAAAATTGTTGAATTTGCAGCAAATAACGACATTGATTTGATTGTAATGGGTGCACAGGGCAAAAGTGCGCTTGAGCGTTTTGTTTTTGGCTCAACAACAGAAAAAGTGCTTAGGATGTCGAAAAAACCTATTTTAGTGGTGAAAATGTAAATGACTTTTGAAAAATTTATAAATAAGCAAAGTAAAATAGCAGTTGTAGGTTTGGGTTATGTAGGTTTACCTTTAGCTGTTAGCTTGGCAAAGTTTTTTAGCGTAATTGGTTTTGATGTCAATAACAAGCGTATTGAGCAATTAAAAAAAGGCTTTGATATAACAAATGAAACCAGTTCAGATTTAATAAAATCGCCAAATATTTACTACACAAGCGAAGATGAGCGCATTAAAGAAGCTAGCGTAATTATTGTTACTGTCCCAACGCCTACTCTAAAGAGCAAGTTACCCGATTTAAGCTTAGTTGAAAGTGCAAGTCAAATTGTAGGTCAAAATTTAGCTAAAGGTTCAATTGTAGTGTATGAATCTACAGTGTACCCAGGTGTTACAGAAGATCTATGCGTGCCAATACTAGAAAAATACTCGGGGTTGAAACATTTAAAGGATTTTTTTGTAGGGTATTCTCCAGAGCGTATAAACCCAGGCGATAAGCTTCATACACTAGAAAATATTACAAAAGTAGTATCTGCTTCAACCAAAGAGAGTTTAGATTTGATATCAAAAATTTATGGTAAAATTACAAATGTGTATGAAGCTCCAAATATAAAAACTGCAGAGGCTGCCAAAGTAATAGAAAATACGCAGAGGGATTTAAATATTGCTTTAATGAATGAACTGAGCTTGATTTTTCACAGGATGGGCATTGATACAAAAGAGGTACTTGACGCAGCTTCTACCAAGTGGAATTTTTTAAGATTTGAACCAGGCCTTGTAGGTGGTCACTGCATCAGCGTTGATCCATACTATTTAACATACAAAGCGCAAGAGTTAGGTTACCTCCCTCAGGTGATTTTAGCTGGCAGAAGGTTAAATGATTCTATGGGAGATTTTTTAGCCCAAGAGTCGGTAAAACTTATTATGAAGAATAATCTTGATCATGAGTGTCTAATATTGGGCTTTACTTTTAAAGAAAATATAAAAGATACAAGAAACAGTTTAGTATTTAACATATATCAAGAGCTTAGAAATTTCAATATGAGCGTTGATGTTTATGATCCATACGCTATTAAAGAAGAAGTTTATGCTCACTATGGGGATGTTAACCTTATTGATAAAAGTCAGTTGAAGAGGTATGATTGTGTAATTTTAGCTGTTCGCCACGATGAGTTTTTAAAAGAAAAAATCTGGCTTAATTGCCTAAAAGAAAAAGCATGTATTGTTGATGTAAAAAGTGTTATTGACAAAAAGGATTTACCAGATTCTGTAATCTTATGGAGGCTTTAAATTGATTTTTATACCGGGTTGCGCAGGTTTTATTGGTTTTTCTACAACATTAGCTTTACTAAAAGATGGTTTTGAGTGCGTAGGTGTGGATAATCTAAACCAATACTACGACATTAGAATGAAGCAAAAAAGGTTATCAATATTAAAAAATTACAAAAACTTTACATTCTATGAAACTGATATTGAAAATTTTGAAGCACTAAAGCTTATTTTTCAATTGCATAGGTTTGACAGTATAATAAATTTAGCAGCGCGTGCTGGTGTTAGGTATTCTATGCAAAACCCTTTTGTTTACCTTTCTACGAATACGTTAGGCACACTTAATCTATTTGAACTTGCGCGTAGCTTTGGTGTTGAAAAAGTAGTACTTGCTTCTACTTCGTCATTGTATGCTGGTGAAAAGTTGCCTTTTAGAGAAGACTATTGTGTAAATAAGCCTTTGTCGGTTTATGCAGTAAGTAAAAAAGCGATGGAAGGCCTTGCAAATTCCTATAATCAACTATACGGCATAGATGTTACAATGCTTAGGTACTTTACGGTATATGGACCATACGGCAGACCAGATATGAGTATATTTAGGTTTATTAAGTGGATATACGAGGGTAGTCCAGTAGTAATTTTTGGTGATGGTAATCAGTCAAGGGATTTTACATATATTGATGATGTAGTTGATGCTACTACAAAAGGCTTAAAAAAAGTTGGATGTGAAGCATTTAATGTTGGAGGTAATACATCGTACTCACTAAATTATGTTATTAGCCTTATTGAAGAAAATTTAGGGAAAAAAGCCAACATCATACACAAGGAATTTCACAGAGCAGATGTACTAGCAACCAAAGCCGATTTTTCAAAAATCAAACAAATATTAGGTTGGGAGCCAAAAACTAGCTTAGAAGATGGTATTAAAAAATTGTGCAATTGGTATATAGAAAACGAACAGTTTTTGAAGGATATAAGTATTCAAGAGTCTGATAGATGAGCAAAGAAAATCTAGACTTTGAATCAGCATTAAAACGTCTTGAAACGATTGCAAAAAAGTTAGAAGAGGAAAATTTGAGTTTGGAAGAAGCGTTAAAATACTTTGAAGAAGGTATGAAATTATCAAAGTTTTGCAATGAACAACTCTCTCAAGCTGAAAATAAGGTCAAGATTATTATGAAAGATAGCGAATTAAAAGAAATGGAAAACTTTGAATGATAAAAACTTACAAACAAGTTATTGATTCACAGCTAAGCATATTCTGCAAGCAACAAAACTTATATGTAGATCAATTTCAAGAGGCACTTTGCTATAGCCTTTTAAATGGGGGTAAACGCTTAAGAGCTATATTGATACTAAGTATAATTGAATTAAATCATCCAACAAGCGAAGAGGAACTCAAGATAGCATTAGCAATTGAAATGATGCATGCATATTCTCTTATACACGATGATTTGCCTGCAATGGATAATGCGCTTCTTCGCAGAAACCTGCCTACAAATCATATAGCTTTTGGCGAAGATATGGCGATTTTGGCAGGCGATGGTTTAAATACTAACACTTTTTGTATGATATCGAATGCTAAACTGCCACCGGATAAAATTGTTGAGATAATCAAAATTCTATCTACAAAAACTGGCATTTACGGTATGGTTTTGGGTCAGGCAGCAGATATACTATCAAGTAAAAACAAGCTTAAAAAACCACATAAATGGCTCGTAAATTTTATACATAAAAACAAAACGGCGAGGTTTTTACAGGCTTGTTGTGAGATTGGTGCGCTGCTTGGGGGGTTTGAAAGAGATACTTTTTCTAAATTTGGTTTGTATTTGGGTATGTCTTATCAAATAATTGACGATTACCTTGATATGGTATCTGATAAAAAGACTTTAGGCAAAGATAAAAAGGATATTGACAATAATACGCTTACATATCCTAAGGTTTATGGTATTGAAAAAAGCTTGGAATTAGCTGATAAACTAAAAAATTTGGCAATTGATGTAATAAAAAATGTCAGTGGCTCAGAAAAATTAGTGGAGCTTGCAGAATATATAGTAAAAAGGGTAAATTAAATGACGGAGATTGAAAGAAAAACAAAAGAAACGGATATAAAAATCACTTTAAATATTAACGGACACTCACAGTACAATATTGATACAAGTGTTGCGTTTTTAAATCATATGTTAGAGACATTTTCAAAGCATAGTGGGTTTGATTTAGATGTAAAAGCTGTTGGTGATATTGATGTTGATTATCACCATCTTGTTGAGGATGTTGGTATAGTTTTAGGCCAGGCTTTTTTTGAAGAAACAAGAAAAGCTGCATTTAAGCGATTTGGCTTTAGCATCATACCCATGGATGATGCTTTGGTGCTCTCAAGTGTAGATTTAGCAAACCGCATTTATTTGATGTATGACTGCAGTATTAGTGGCTATATATTAAATTTTGATGTTGAGCTTATAGAAGAATTTTGGCGAGCATTTGTATCTAATGCTCGCATTGTACTGCATATAAAATGCTTGGCGGGTTTTAATAAGCATCATATTGTAGAAGCTATTTTTAAGTCAGTTGCACACAGCCTCAAAGAAGCTTGTATAGAACAAAGTGAAATTTTATCAACAAAACTTACGCTTTAGATGAAAACAATAGCCTTTTATACATTTGGGTGCAAAACAAACCAGTACGAAACACAGGTGATGAAAGAATCGGTTTTAAAACAATTTAAAATAGTAGATAAAAACGAATATGCGGACATATACGTTATTAACACATGCGCAGTAACAAAGCCAGCTTCAGATCAAGCAAGACAACTATTAAGAAAACTACAAAAACAAAACCCAAATGCACATATTATTTACACTGGGTGCGATAGCTATCTTATTGATAAAGTAGATTATTTAGCTTCGCGTAATGTTCATATTGTGGGGAATAGCTACAAAAACGATATACTAAGCGCTTTATCCTGTACAAGAGATACTTCATTGCAAACGAAAACGTACAGTATAGAAAAATGCCTATCTTCATGGGATAAGAGTCGCCCATTTATTAAAATCCAAGAAGGCTGTGAAAACTTTTGCACATACTGCGTTGTAGCGCACCTTAGGGGTAAACAAAGATCCAAGGATGAGGCTTTAGTGTTGGATGAAATTAAAAGCTTTGTAAATCAAGGATTCCATGAGATTGTATTGACAGGTACAAACATTGGTTCTTATAAAGATCTAAAGCAACTTTTGAAAAAAATTAACCAATTGGAGTTGGATTTTAGAGTAAGGCTTAGTTCAATTGAGCCTATGTATGTTGATAATGAACTTATAGATATAATATCGGATGGTAAATTTGCAAAACATTTACATATCCCAATTCAATCAGCCAGTAATAGAATTTTAGAGCTCGCAAAAAGACACTACACTTCTGTAGATTTTGAAAAAATCGTAAATTATGCTTCTTTGAAAAGAATATTTTTGGGAACAGATATAATTGTTGGGTTTGAGGAAAGTGATGAAGATTTTCTCGAGACTTACAATTTTCTTCAAAATAACGATATAACATATGCCCATGTTTTTACATATTCGCACAGACCATTTACAAGAAAGACTTTCTACAGTAGAGACAATTCAGTTTTAAAGGAAAGGTCGCTTAAACTAAAAGAGCTTATAAACAACAAATTTAAACAAAAAATGCGTGAATTTGTAGGAAAAAGTACGGAAATAGTTAGCATCAATAAGCGCATAGCCTTAGATAATCAGGAATTTAACTTAAGTTTGGCAAGCCAGTACTTTAAAGTATTGACAAAAATTGATAAACCAGGCTTAATTGAAGGGAAAATTACAAAGTTTGATGGTGTGTATGCGTATTTTGAAAGATAGAAATTTTCAAGATGGTAAAGATAAAATAATTTTTTTAGGAACAGCAGGTGGAAGATTCAGCGTATTTTATCAAATACGCAAAAGTGGTGGTATTTGGTTTCATTTGGGTAATAAAACATTTGTAATAGATCCAGGTCCTGGTGCTTTAGTCTATGCATTAAAGAATAAGATTAACATATCAAAAGTAGATGGTATTTTTTTAAGTCACAGGCATTTGGATCACTGTGCTGATATTAATTCTGTTGCCGAATCAATGGTTATATCAAGCAAACGCATCAAATACCTACTTGCCCCTTCTGCTGCACTTGATGAAGATCCTGTAGTTTTACAATACAATAGAGACAAATTTAATATCCTCTACCTCAAAGAATATACAGACTATCACATTGATGACTTAACAATTTCTACAAAGTTAGAGCATCTTCACACAACACCTACATTTGGGGCTGTGTTTAAATCAAACGATTACTCTTTTGCATACATTGCAGATACACTTTATACTGATAAATTAGCCATTGATTATAGAGCTGATGTTGTTATAGCAAATACGGTTTTTAAAAACACTATGCCTGGGTTTATGCATTTGTCAGCAAACGATATGTATGCATTTTTAGAAATTTTTAAGCCAAAACTACTTATACTCACGCACTTTGGTATGGGTTTTTTGAATGAAAACCCATACATGACCGCAAAAGAGATATCAGAAAAAACCAACACAAAAGTTATTGCTGCATGGGATAATATGGTTGTAAACTTAGAGGATATATGATAGCTATAATTGCAAACCCAAAAGCCCGCCGATTTTCTGTAAAAAAACTAATGGCGATAAAGGAAATTTTTAGTACTTCTTATAAAAAAGTGGATATTTTTTATACGGCTGGGCCTATGGATGGGTATAAAATAGCCCAAAAAATTGGACCATCTTATAAAACTATATGCTCTTATGGTGGAGATGGCACTTTAAACGAAGTTATAAATGGAATTGTGGGATTTGACGTAAAGCTTGGTATATTGCCTTGTGGCACATCTGATGTATTTGCGCTTGAACTTGGCTTGCCCAGAGACGCCCTTAAAGCTGCAAAGCGTTATTTAACGCCAAAATATGCAAATATTCATTTAGGTATGGTGAATAATAGGTATTTTATCTTAATGGCTGGTATTGGTGTAGATGCTGCTGCTGTTTTGGATGTTAATCATAGGCTAAAGGAGTACTCTGGGAAATTATCTTATATCATAAGTGGCATAAAGAGCGTAAGATCATTCGATAAACCCATAAATGTAGAAACGCCTTTAGGCAAAAAGCTTTGCTATAGCGTAATAGCTTCAAATGTAAAAAAATATGGAGGCAACTTTCCTATTTTTAACAAAGCGAGTTGTTTTGAAAAAAATCTTTATGTATGCTTGTTTTATAGTAAAAAAAGTTTATGGGGTATAACAAAATCTGCAATTTATCTATTATTTAACATCGATTCAAATTTGTATGAATGCTTTGTTGCCGATGAAATTGTTGTTAATAGTCATTTTATACCTATACAAGTGGATGGTGATTTTGCTGGTTTTAGTCCAGCTAATATAAAGGCAACCAAAAAATGCATAAAAGTTATGATTTGAAACCTTTTGATATAGTAAATTTATTGTATTATTTTTTTATCATAGTCTTGGTTATTGTTTTTTTTAACAAGATTCCTTACGCTTCGTTTTTGATTTTTTCATATGCTTTTATTGTCGTTACTGTTTTTTGGGTTGTATTCAAACATGATAAAGGCTATTTTTCATCAATATTGAGGTATTTTTATCCGGTTATTTTCTTGGGGTTTATCTTTGAATCACTTTCCTGGATTATTCCTTTTATTCAGCCAAAAAATAAAGATATGTATTTAATTGCGCTAGATAATGCTATTTTTTCTAAACCGGTTGCAGACTATTTGTTAATTTTCAATAAACCAATTTTTAATGATATTTTTGCTGTCTTTTATACTTTTTATTATTTTTTGCCTTTAATTTTGCTGTTTTACTTGTACAAAAGACAAAAACTAGTTTATTTAGAGTACTCTTTGTTTGCCCTATCGCTTGCGTATTATATTTCTTATATTGGTTATATGCTTGTTCCTGCAATTGGGCCACGCTATAGTATTGAATTTAGTCAACCCATTCAAGCAGGGTTTATATATAGCTACATATATAACTTTTTAGATAGGTTTGAACATATAAAACAAGATTGTTTTCCAAGCGGACATGTAGCTATATCTGTTTTGACTAACATGCTTGTTTTTGGTATAAATAAAAAAGCAGGGTATTTTATTATGCCATTAGTCGTTATTCTTATTTTAGCAACGCTTGCTCTAAGATACCACTATGTAGTAGATGACATGGCAGGTTTGTTATTGGCATTTTATTCTTATTTTGCATCAAAAATAGTTTATAGAAAAAGGCTTTATGTTTGAGATTGGTTTACTTTTACTAATGGGCATATTAAGTGGCGTTTTTGGTGCCTTGCTTGGCATAGGCGGGGGTACGTTTGTTGTGCCGTTGCTTGTGATTTTTTTGCATTTTCCTATTCACCAAGCAGTGGCAATAAGTTTAATTTCTATTATTGCAACAAGCAGCTCTGTGGCAAGTGCAAATGTTTATAACAAGATAACAAATATGAAACTTGGCATAACCCTAGAATTAGCAACAACGCTAGGTGCCATTGCAGGTAGTTTTATTGCTACTTTTTTAAAGGGCAATGTAATTGCGTTAATTTTTTCCTTTGTAATGGGATTTATAGCATATTTTATGTATAACCACAAAGAAAGTCAGGCGGTGGCACCTGTTGCTCTAGCAAAAAGTGTTTATAGTGGAAGCTATTTTGATTATGCACTTAACAAAAAAGTGGATTACGATGTTAAAAACCTAGGTGTGGGTATGCTGATAAGCGCTTTTGCAGGAGCTTTTTCGGGTATGTTAGGGATAGGTGGTGGTGTGCTGAAAGTGCCTGCTATGAATGCTTTTTGTAAAGTGCCCATCAAAGTTGCTGCTGCAACAAGCAATTTTATGATAGGTGTAACGGCTGCTGCTGGCGCGTTTATATACTTTGGTAAGGGTTATATTAAAAATCCTTTGTTTGTTGCTCTAATAGTTATTGGTGTCGTAATAGGCTCAAAGCTTTCTATGCCAATAATTAAAAAAATTCAGCCAGCAAAAATAAAAAATATCTTTATACTATTTTTGGTTTATCTTGCGATAGAGATGTTTATAAAGGGTGTTAAATGAAATTTGATATTAATAAGCTAATTGCCAGAATACTGCAGATTGGTGTGTGGTTTAGCATGTTTTTGTTTTGTATGGCAATAGTAGAGAGTTTTTTTAAAAAAAGCAATTTAGTTTACACTAATTTTTTGGAGATAGTTAAAGGTTTATACTTGCTTGAACCAAACGCTACCTTCTTTGCAGGTATTGTTATTTTAATGCTAACGCCTGTTGTTAGGGTATTGTTCTTGGTTTTTGGCTATTTTATCGAACGCGATTACCGTTTTAGTTTAATTTCGGCATTAGTATTTTTTATTCTAATTTTTAGTGTCTATTTTGGTATACATTAAATCGGCATTTTTTGATACAATTGATTTAATTGTACCATCAAGCACTAGTGTATACATAATATCATTTTCACTAACATCATTTATGCTTTTTACGATTTTTTTATCTTTAGTGTATGTAATTGAAAAACCCCTTTTTAGAACATTTTGTGGGCTTAAGGCAAGAATTTTGTTTGTTAGGTTATCTAGCGTGTGATTTTTATTTTCAAGTAGCTTTTGCATACTTATAAAAATTGAAGCTTGGAGTCTTGAATAAATAATTTTTTGAGTGTTGAGTTTATGTAGTGGGTTTTGTGATTTTATACGATTTTGTAAAGATAGAAATTTTTTGCTATTGTTAAATATAATATTTTGTATTTTGTGTTCGATTAAAGAGCTTAAATTGTCTATTTTAAGCATGCGAACTTCTATAAAGTTTTCTATTAATTTAATTATTTTTTGGGATCTTAAGCTCATAAATGTTCCCATTTTTAGGTTAAAAATTCTTTGAAAGTTTGAGAAAATTGATTTTTTCAACATTAACACGCGATTTTCTAACTCTAGATGTGCTTTTGTTAAAATTTCGGCTGCAGCTGATGGCGTTTCTGCTGCTTTATCAGCAACCAAATCGCATAATGTTTGATCTATCTGATGGCCAATTGCACTGATAGTTGGAATTTTGCAGTTTTTAAAAGCAATAGCTATATCTAAATCATTAAATACCCAAAGCTCTTCTATTGAGCCTCCTCCTCGTGTAAGTATACACACATCAAGCGATAATTTTGAGTAATTTTGATTTACAAAGTTGATAGCTTCTAAAATTTCGCCTTTAGCATTTTCACCCTGAACTGTCGTGTGATATATTAGTATTTCTAAGCCTTGCGTGCGTCTTTTTAGTATATTTAAAATATCCCTTAAAGCAGCAGCTTGAAGACTTGTTATGATAATGACTTTTTTTGGAAATAATGGGAGTGGTTTTTTGTTTTCAAGGTAGCCGTTTTCGAGTAAAAATTTTTTATCTTCTTCAAGTTTTTTGTATTTTAGGCCATCACCTATGCTTTGAATATAGGAAATAACCAAGTGGTATTGGCCGTGTGGCTCATAGAGACTTATTCTACCAATAGCTATTACCCTTTGGCCATTAACTAGTTGTTTTTGTATAAATTCATTGAGGTTTGTTTTGAAAATTACGCAAGATAGCCTAGCTTTTTGATCAATCAAATTAAAATACACATGTTGAGAGCTTGAAAATTTAAGGTTAGAAATTTCGCCTTCTACATACACTTCTGAAAAATTCCACTCAAGTAAGTCTTTTATTTGCTTTGTTAATTCTGATACACTAAAAGGCTTCATTGTCTTAAATTTTTAAGGCACATTTTAATCAACTCCGATGTATTTGCATCAGAGTTTTGGCGGTATATTTTATCTAAAATAGGATAAACCTGTTCTTTAGAAAAGCCCAAGCTACTTGTTAAAACATTTAATACTTCAATTAGTTTTTCATCAGTTTCAAGCACTTTGTCTGATAATTCCAAAATTATTGTATCCGCAGTTTTTTTCCCTATACCTGGAACACTCAATAGTTGGTCTGTTTTTTTATTTGCAATAATGTATTTAAATTCTTGCGGAGAAAATTTTGATAAGATTGATATTGCTTTTGAAGCACCAATTTTGGTTATCTTCCTGAGTTTATTGAATAGGTACTTTTCTTCTTCGCTTAAAAAACCATAAAGCCTGAACCCGCTCTCGCTTACAATTAACTCAACAAAAAGTTTTGCCTTTTTGTCTAATTCAAGATTTAGGTATGTTATAAGGCTTACTGCAACGCTAAAGTGTATCCCTGCTATATTAATTACCACAAATCCATCTTTTTTGTCTACAATTTTTCCTTCTAAAGCATAAAACATTTAAAGCTCCACTTTTGCGCTATCCCAGCTTCTGCATTTTGGACATTTCCAGAAAAACAGGTGCGTTGAGTAGCCGCATGATTTACATGTATATTTGATATTGTTTTGCAATTTAAAAGCAAGCGTTTCAAGGTTTTTATTATTAGATTGCTTTGATAAGCATTTTATGGCAAGTGCAACGGCGTTTTGAGAGTAGGTGTTGTTTTTTAGTATGATATTTAAAAGCGAAAGAGCTTTTTTATATTTCTCTAATTTTAAAAGGTACATTGCACTAAACAAAAGTATATAATAAGATTTTGGGTTAGAAACTAGCACACGCTTTAAAAATTCATACAAATCATTATTGTCTTTGATTTTGTCTAAAACCAAGTTAAACAGTTCATTTTTAACTTTGACAGCTTCAAACCACATTTGAAAAGCTTTTTCTTTATTTTGGCTATCATAGTATAGTATACCTAAGTTTAGCAATGCGTCGAAGCAGTTTTTATCTTCATTAAGCGCTTGTGTAAAATAATCAAAAGCCGCTTTGTAGTCGTTTGATTCTTTTAGTGCTTTTTTGCCTAACTCACAATAAATATGAGCTGTGATTTTTTTGTTTTCACCAAATCTTTTTTGCCATACAAGGGCGCTTTCCCAGTCTTTTGAATCTTCGTAAACTTCTTCTAGATATTTTTTTATTGTTTGATTTTTAGGATCTAAAGATAATGCATTTTTAAAGGTTTCTTTTGCTCTATCGTATAAACCGGCTTTTTTATAATCTATACCGATATTTATATATACTTCGATTTTTTTATCTATGTCAAGTTTCCTTGCAAGGAGGCCTTTGTGTATAATTAAGGCTCTATTTATCTCTCCTTTTTTTCTAAAAAGATTTCCTATGCTTATATATACATCTACAATGTCTGGTTCAAGATCAATTGCATTGGTAAGCTCTTCTATGGCTTTATCAGTTTTATCTTCGATAACATAATTGATACCTTTTAGGTAGGCTGTAATTTTGCGTATTTCGATTTTTCGTTTTTGTTCTCTAATAACATAGTACACTACCATCCCTAAAATTATAATAGCACTTATTAACGCTATATCATTGAATTTTAAAAATTCACTCATCTTGTTTTAATGTAAGCTTTCTTAGAGAAAGTACCTCGTCTTTTAGTTGTTTTAATTCTTTTTTATATTCTTTTATTTTTTTTGCATAATTAGCGTAGTCAATAAGACACACAATCTGGTTGGCAATCAAACCCAGTAAAAAAAACACACCTATAATAAGCCATATAGGACAAGTCATATTAAAACCAAACAAATTTAGGTTGATTTCTGTTTGTTGATTATAATAGCTGACTATAAAAGTGAAAATAGCAAAAAGCAATATGATTGATGTTTTAATAAATTTCAAATAAGCTCCTTTATTTTGTTGTATGTTTGGCGTAGACTTTCAGATATAACTTTTGTATCACAAACTGTACTCATAAAATTTGTATCGCCATCCCACCTTGGCACGATATGAAAGTGTATATGATCAGCAATGCCTGCACCTGCTGCGTTTCCGATATTCATGCCAATATTAATACCATTGGGCTTGAATGCAGTCTCTAGAATACTGCAAAATCTTTGCATTACTTGAAAAATATCGCCTCCTTCTTGTTCGTTTAATAGTTTGATATGATCTATATGTCTATTTGGCACAACCATAATGTGTCCTGGGTTGTAAGGGTATATGTTCATTATTACAAAACAGTGCTTGCTTCTAAAAAGCACATAGTTTTTTTCATCATTTTGTTCTTTATAAGCATTGCAAAAAACACAGCCTTGTGGCTTTTTGTCGCTTAAAATATAAGCCATTCTCCATGGCGCCCATAAAATTTTCATTTATATATACCCCTTTTATCAATGACGCGCTGGGCTTTTCCAACACTACGCTCTAGACTGTATGGTTCTACAAGCTTTACTTCTAGCTCTATACCGAGTATTGTTTTTAATTCATGCTTTATTTTTTCAAGCATTAGTCTTTGCTGTTTCATTTCATCAAAAAATATATTTTCATTAACTTCTACAAATAGTGTTGCTTTGTCTAGTGCTTCTTCCCTTTCTAATACTATTTGGTATGTGTTTCCTACGCCTTCTATGTTAAATAAAGCCTCTTCGATCTGTGTTGGAAAAACATTTACACCCCTTATTATCATCATATCGTCGCTTCTGCCAATAGGTTTTGACATACGCGCCATATATCTACCGCAGGCACATTTTGATTTATCAAGTTTTGTAATATCTTTTGTCCTGTATCTTATAACAGGTAAAGATTCTTTTGTAAGCGTAGTTATAACCAATTCGCCATATTCACCATCTTGTACTGGAAGCAATGTTTCTGGATAAACTATTTATGCATAAAAGTGGTC
>JBFWJP010000016.1:0-15591 GCA_050253135.1 Desulfurella sp.
TTTGATTTAAATAATTTGGACTTCTCTGGGCTTGGCAAATTCATTGTTTTTTTGTTTATCTTTTTAGCAATAGCAATATTTGGCAAGCTGATAAGTGGGTTTTTTATAAAAGGCTTTTATAATAAATTAGCTATCGGCCTTTCTATGATACCAAGGGCCGAAGTAGGTCTAATTTTTGCTACAATAGGAAAATCAAGCGGTGTCTTAAGCAATGAGACATACGCTTTAATTGTAATAATATCTCTTTTTACTACACTGATTGCACCTTTTGGTTTACAGCTTATTCACTCAAAAATTTCTTGACAAAGAAAAATGACCTAATGTATAATGCAAACGGTTTTTGAAAAGGAGTTATTTAATGGATATTCCCAACTCGTGTAAAAAAATTATATATAGCAGGTGAGTAACTCTAACATAAGCTCACCTGGTTTATTTGCAATTGGAGGTGAGTTTATGTTGGGGTTATCAAGTTTCTCAAATATAAATTTTGATATAGTTAAAAAAAGAAGTTTGGTTGCGGATTTTGTATTCATCTTCTTGCTATTTAGCGTACTTTACATCGTTACTCACTATGCACATCAAGCCACATCTAATATAAACTATGAAGCAAAAATTAGCCTTTCAATAGGCTCATTAATAAAATATAGTCTTTTTTCGTTATCAAGGGCACTTATAGCCTTTGCGTTTTCATTCGTATTTACCATTCTTTATGGATACTTTATGTATAAAAACAAAACGGCAGAAAAACTGCTCTTGCCAATTTTAGACATATTGCAAAGCATACCTGTGCTGGGTTTTTTACCTGCTGTAGTGCTGGCACTTATTGCACTATTCCCAAAAAGCAACACTGGCCTTGAACTTGCAAGTATCATTATGATTTTTACAGGCCAAGTCTGGAATATGGTTTTTGGTTTCTATGGTACATTAAATAGCATACCTCAAGAATTTAAAGAAGTAGCAAGCGTCTATAAACTAAGTTGGTTTCAAAAATTTAAGTGGATAGAGTTTCCTACAACAATCTCCTCGCTTATTTGGAATAGCATGATGAGCATGGCTGGTGGATGGTTTTTCCTTATGGTATGTGAAGAATTTTCTCTTGGAAATAAAAATTTTCGTTTAGAAGGTTTAGGCTCTTATATGTCTGTTGCTGCAAGTGAGGGAAACTATCTAGCTATGTTCTATGGTATTTTAGCTATGGTGATTATTATTGTTGCGCTTGATCAATTAATTTGGCAACCACTAATTGCATGGTCTGAAAAATTTAAAATTGAGTATACTCTCACTTTAAAGCCTAAAGAATCGTGGTTTTTGAATTTGCTCATAGATTCAAATATCATAGAATTTACAAGAAATATTTACAATAGAGCTTCGGTATGGCTATCAGCAAAATTGGAACATTTTAAAATACAAAAAAAGAAAACAAAAAAGATAAAAGGAGGTTGGTTTGTTAGTATTTTAACAAATGCAATCTTAACGTTAATCGTAGCTTTTATTTTGTTTTCAAGCTATAAAATTATTATAATGATCCAAAATATACCAAAAGAAACATGGTTTAATATATTTAAATCCGATTCTTATACATTAATAAGAGTTTTAATTACAATTATAATAGGTTCTTTCTGGACAATACCATTTGGTATATATTTAGGCTTATCTCCAAAATTATCAAAAATACTGCAGCCAGTTATACAAATTACTGCGAGTTTCCCTGCTCCTATGTTATTTCCTGTCCTAATAGGCTTATTTTACGCTTTGAATGTGAATTTAAGCTATGGGAGTATAATTTTAATGCTTATGGGCACGCAGTGGTATATACTATTTAATGTTATAGCAGGCGCTATCAATATACCATCTGAGATGATTGAGATGGGTAAGGTTTTTAAGCTTTCTTTATGGGAAAAATTTAAATCAATTTATTTTAAAGCTATTTTTCCATACCTTGTAACGGGATGGATTACGGCAGCAGGTGGTGCATGGAATGCATCTATCGTGGCAGAATATGTCACCTTTAAAAATCAAACAATAGCTACTGTTGGCATTGGTTCGCTAATTAGCAAAGCGGCTAATGGTGGGCAAATTTCCCTACTAGCTGCTAGTGTTTTAGTAATGGCGTTAACTGTAGTTTTTTTTAACAAGCTAGTATGGAAAAACCTTTATAGACTATCACAAAACTACAAAGTGAGGTGAAAATGGATATTATTTGCAGTGTAAAAAATGTTTCACAAAGCTTCAGTTTGTCAACAAAACAGTCATTAGAAGTACTAAAAAATATCAGTTTTGATATATATGAAAACGAAGTTGTATCAATATTGGGTCCATCTGGGTCTGGAAAATCCACATTGTTGCGTATGATTTGTGGTATTTTAAAACCATCTAGTGGCAGTGTATTTTATAAGGGAAAATTAATAGATAATATCAACCCAAATGTTTCGATGGTTTTTCAAAATTTTGCATTATTGCCTTGGCTCAATGTTGAAGAAAATATAAAATTAGCTCTAAAACCTTTGAATTTAAATAAAAACGAGATTGAAAAACATACAACAACTGTTATAAGAATTACAGGACTAGCAGGCTTTGAAGAAGCCTACCCAAAAGAACTCTCAGGAGGTATGCAACAAAGGGTTGGCGTAGCTAGAGCTTTAGCTGTACAACCAGAGTTATTGCTGATGGATGAACCATTTAGCCATGTGGATACGCTTGTTGCAGAATCTTTAAGGTCAGAATTAATAGATATCTGGCAATTAACAGAAAACCCAAAATCTATTCTTATCGTAAGTCATGACATTAAAGAAGTTGTATATTTAAGTGACAAAATTATTTTACTTGGTGGTAAACCTACACAAATCAAAACTATTATCGAAAACAAACTTCCAAGACCTAGGGATTATAGAAGCATCGATTTTTTAAATATGGTTGATTATATCCATGATATCATTACAGCAAGCGATTTGCCTGATATACCAGAAAGCATTGAAACACAACAAAAAGAAAACTTTTTTGAAGCCTTGCCCGATGCATCCCCTGGTGAAATTGTTGGTTTGTTGGAATTTTTAGACTCACATGGAGGCTACGATGACATATTTCACATAGCTGTAGAACTAAATAGAGAATTTGGAGATATAATAAAAATTACAAAGGCTGCCGAGCTGTTGGATTTCGTTGATACACCTAAAAGAAGTATTGTATTTACAACAATTGGCAGGAAATTTATTGAATCTGATATCGAACAGCGCAAACAAATCTGGAAAAAAGAGATTCTTGATTTGAGATTGGTAAGACACCTTTTTGATATGGTTAAAAATTCAGATAAAGAATTTTTATACAAAGAAGATATTATTAATGAAATTAGCAATAGATTACCCCAAGAAGACCCAGAGAAAATTTTTAAAACTTTTGTTAGCTGGGCAAGGTTTGCAGATTTATTAGCCTATGACAGTGAAACAGAAGAGATAAGTTTACAGTAAATGATAAACGAAAATGGCATAATTGTTAAAAAAACAAACTTTAAAAAAATAAACTTTGTTAAAATCTTGACACTCAAAGGTAAAATAGATGCTGTTATTTATGGAAACAAACAAATAAATTTACTCTACATATTTAATTTCGAGCTTACCGAAACAAATAAAAAAAATTTATACACTGTGCGCAAACTTAACATAGTAGAAAAATTTGAACAACTAAACACTAAAGAAAAGTTAATGGGAGCTTTTTTCGTTATAGATGTAGCAAGTCAAATTGATCTTGATTATAATTTTATTGTAAGTACAATTAAATCTTTAGAAAAAAACGACATTAAAGTATGCCTAAAAAACTTTTTAGTAAAAACACTTCTGGATAACGGCATTTATAAAAACAATATTGATGATGATATAAGTAACCTGGCATTAGAATTAGAAAAATATCTAGGAAAAAAACTAAAGGTAGGATTAAATGAAGTGTTTACTGCAACGCGTTAGTTATGCTAAAGTTTACATCGAAAATAAACTATATTCGCAAATAGATAAAGGCTTATTGGCGCTTGTTTGTTTTTGCGTCAATGATACTAATCAAGACATAAATTTAATGGTAAAAAAAATTATCAATTTAAGAATTTTTGAAGACAATAACAAAAAATTTAACCTTTCACTTAAAGACATCAAGGGCTCTATCATGCTTGTTAGTCAATTTACACTTGCAGCAGATACGAAAAAAGGCAATAGGCCGTCTTTCTTTAATGCAATGGAACCAACTAAAGCTATAGAATTTTACAATGAAATGACTGAGCAATTCAAAAACAATGGTATACCAACACAAACCGGTGTTTTTGGCGCTTCAATGAAGATAGAACTAATAAATGATGGTCCTGTTACAATAATGCTTGAAACTTAAAAGGGCTCTAAAGCTAAATTTAGAGCCCAAAAAACTTACTCAATTACAACCAATTTTGCATCAGCTGCTATATTTTCCCCTTCTTTCACAAACAGCTCTTTTACTTCTCCACTCTTTGGTGCTTTAATTTCGTTTTGCATTTTCATTGCCTCAAGTATAAGCAATATATCGCCCTCTTGCACACTATCACCAACAGCCACTTTGACGCTAATTACTCTACCTGGCATATCTGATTTTAATACTTGTTTACCTTCTACAACACCACCACCCCTGCGCTGCAACAATTTTGCTTTCATTTCGTCTATAACATTTATTTTAAATAAGTCACCTTCTGTTAACACATGGTAGTTATTTTCGTCTTTATAGTCAATATCTGCTTCAAAAGACTCATTGTTTATTAACAAAGAATAAACACTACCTTCTGTTAGTCTTGCGTCTACAACATAAGATTTATCATCTATATGAACTTCAAATTTGTTAGCTTCAATCTCTTTAACAAGTACTTTGTATTCAACATCATCCATTTTTACTAAATAAGCCATACGTCTCTCCTTAATTTTTTTAAGAGGTTTTATAAATATCGCCGAAGCTCAAACCAAGCATTGCAGCCCTTTTGCCTGCCTCTTTCCAAGGACTTCCTGCACCACATGTTTCTTTAAATATTAAAAGTTTGTTTTTAAGTGATTTCTCTCTTAAGTACTCTGCAATAGCAGCAGCAGCGATTGCAGCTACAGAAGAGCCTTCTCTTGGCTGTGGTTTTTCTAGCACTTCTTTGTCAACAAAATCCGTGCTTATATTGCCATCAATAAAATCTTGGTTTCTAAGCACTTTTTGATGAAATGGGATGGTTGTTTTAATGCCTTTTACAATAAATTCGCTCAAAGCTCTCTGCATTCTAGCTATTGCTGCATTTCTATCCTTTGCCCAAACAAGTAGTTTTGCAGCCATTGGATCGTAATAAATTGGTATTTCTGCGCCTTCATAGACACCTGTATCGACCCTCACGCCGGGACCACCTGGTAGTCTTAAACCTTCAATAATACCGGGGGAAGGCATAAAGTTTTTATCTGGGTCTTCGGCATAAATTCTACATTCAATTGCATGGCCATATTGTTTTATTTCATCTTGTTTTATTGGCAAAGGTTTTCCCTCTGCTATACCAATTTGCAATTTCACAATATCAATACCTGTAACGAGTTCCGTTACAGGATGCTCAACCTGAACCCTTGTGTTTACTTCAAGAAAATAGAAATTCATATCTTTATCTACTAAAAATTCAACTGTACCTACGCTATCATAATCTGCAGCTGCAACTGCCTTAACGGCAGCTTCTCCCATTTTAAATCTTACTTCATCGTTTATTGCCATTGAGGGAGATTCTTCTATAACTTTTTGGTGTCTCCTTTGGATTGAACATTCTCTTTCGAATAAATGTATACCTGTGCCGTATTTGTCGCGCGCAATTTGAACCTCAACATGCCTGGGTTTTTCTATTGCTTTTTCTATATACATCCTATCATCACCAAATGCATTCAAGGCTTCGCCTTTGGCTAAATCATACACTGCCTTAAATTCATCTTTTGAGTGTATGAGTCTCATACCTTTGCCACCGCCACCCGCTGATGCTTTAAACATTATAGGATATCCTATTTCATCTGAAATCCTTAAAGCATCATTTAAGTCTTTTACTGGATCTTTGATACCTGGCACAATAGGCACACCTGCTTGTGCCATTTTTTGCCTTGCGCGTGTTTTATCACCAAGTATATACATAGACTGGGTGTTTGGACCTATAAATGTAATATTGTTTTTGTTGCATGCATTTACAAATTCAGAATTTTCTGCTAAAAAACCGTATCCTGGATGAATTGCATCGCAGTTGCTTTTAAGCGCTACTTCTATGATTTTATCAATTCTCAAATAACTTTCAGCAGCAGGAGCTGGGCCAATGTAGTATGCCTCATCTGCATATCTTACATGTAAAGCGTTTCTGTCCACTTCGGAATAGACTGCTACTGTTGTGATACCCATCTCTCTACATGCCCTACAAATTCTTACGGCTATCTCGCCTCTATTTGCAATCAGTACTTTTTTAAATTTCTTATAACTAACCATTTTTCCTCCTATAGTGGAATGTTGCCGTGTTTTTTGGGTGGGTTTGATTCCCTTTTATTTTTTGTTAACTCCAAAGCCTGGATAAGTTTCTGCCTAGTCTGAGCTGGATCAATAATTTCATCGATATAACCAAGAGAAGCTGCTATGTATGGGTTTGCAAATTTTTCTCTATACATTCTAACAATTTCAGCTTTTTTCTCTACAGGATTTTCTGCTTCTTGAATCTCTCTCCTAAATAATATATTAACAGCACCATCTGGACCCATAACAGCAATTTCTGCTATAGGGTAGGCATAATTTATATCTGCCCTAAAGTGCTTTGAACCCAACACATCATAGGCTCCACCATAGGCTTTTCTAACAATCAATGTAATCTTTGGCACAGTAGCTTCAGCATATGCATAAAGTAGCTTTGCGCCATGAATAATAACGCCATTGTGCTCTTGTGCAACGCCTGGCATATAACCTGGCTGATCTTCGAAAGTAATAATTGGAATATTAAACGCATCGCAAAATCTAACAAACCTTGCAGCTTTTATCGCAGATTTGTAGTCTAGTGCACCGGCAAAATACATAGGCTGATTTGCAACAATACCAACACTCCTACCACCTAACCTGGCAAAACCTATGATAATATTTTTTGCGAAATTTTCTTGTATCTCAAAAAAATAATTATCATCAACTACTTTTTTTATAAGATCTTTTATATTGTAAGGTTTGTTTGGATCTGAAGGTATAAGATCATAAATAGATTCTTCTTGTCTGTTTATTGGGTCATCTGTGGGAACAAACGGTGCTTCTTCCATATTGTTTTGCGGTAAAAACTGTAATAATTCTCTAACCAACATCAGTGCATCTTCGTCGTTTTCAGCAGCAAAATGTGCAACTTGCGTTTTTGTTGTATGTGCTTCAGCTCCACCAAGCTCTTCTTTTGTTATCTTTTCACCTGTAACTGCTTCTATAACGTCTGGGCCAGTAATAAACATAAAGCTTGTATTTTTTACCATTATTGTAAAATCTGTTACAGCCGGTGAATATACAGCACCACCTGCTGTTGGACCCATAATAACAGAAATTTGCGGTACAACACCAGAAAATAATGTATTTCTTAAGAATATATCAGCATAGCCACCCAATGATTCTACGCCTTCCTGGATTCTTGCGCCACCAGAATCGTTTAAACCAATTACAGGTGCCCCAGTTTTAGCCGCTAAATCCATAACTTTGCATATTTTTTTTGCATGCATACTAGACAAAGAACCACCAAAAACTGTAAAATCTTGACTAAAAACATAAACCAACCTGCCATCTATTGTGCCATAGCCAGTCACTACACCATCACCATATATTTTTTGTTTTTCCATGCCAAAATCGGTGCATCTGTGCACAACAAACTTATCTAACTCAACGAAACTGCCTTCATCCAACAATAAATTAAGTCGTTCTCGTGCTGTTAATTTGCCTTGAGCGTGCTGTTTTTCAATTCTTTGCATGCCACCGGCAATTTCTGCTTCCAGTTCTTTTTCTTTAAATTCCTTTAGCTTATCTTTCATTTACTCCTCCTATAAAGAATATACAATCTTCCTAATTTATACTAAGTTTATTAAATTTTGTCAAGATTTTTGCTTATTTATTTTATAGAGTTAATAATATTTAGAACTTCTTGCGTGTTTTTACAATTATTTATATAAGAATTAATTAACTTTGCATTCTTACAGCCACTTAAATACTTATGAGCAAATTTTCTAAACAATCTGTAAGCATCTTCTTCATACTCTTGGATCATTAAATTTAAATGTCTTATCATAAGAGATTTGATATATTCAGTGTCCTTTTTGCTATCTTGCTTATTTATTAAATCCTTAAATATATAAGGTTTTTTTAAAGCAGCTTGACCTATCATAAAATACCTACAACCAGTAATTTCCTTAACCATTTTTAGTTTTTCGTAAGAATCAATACCGCCGTTTGCTACAATGGGTATCGAAAGTTTACTACAAACACTTGCTATATGTTCATAATCGACGCTTGAGCTATAAAAACCATTTCTTAAACGGGCATGTATTGTTATCAAATCGCAACCAGCATTTTCTAAATCCTTGTAAAATTGCATATCATTTATACTGTCTGATTCAAAACCCATTCTAAGCTTCACGCTTATTGGCTTTTTTATATTATTCTTCAGTGCTTCTATGATGCTAATTAAATGCTTTTTTTCTTTAAGTAAATACGCCCCTGCTTTTGCCTTTACAACTTTAGGCACAGGACACCCTGCATTAATATCAATAATATCGCACATAGGCTCGATCTTTTGAGCTGCTTTAACAAACAAATCTATCTCGTAACCAAATAACTGAATAGCAAAAGGCACTTCATTATCGTTTCGCCTAGCTAGAAAAAAAGCTTTGGGGTTGTTATAACAAATTGAGTTAATGGATATAAGCTCACTTATGGTTAAACCAGCTCCATACTCTTTTGCTATATTTCTAAATGGTTTATCCGTATAAGATGCCATTGGAGCTAAAAAATAGCAAGAGTTAAAAGTCATTTATTCATAGATTCTAAGAAGTCTTTATTGCTTTGTGTTTTTGAGAGCTTTTCGAGCAAAAATGCCATAGCATCAACATCATTCATTTCCATAAGAACTTTTCTTAGTATCCATAATCGGTTTAAATCTTCTTTTGGTATTAGCAACTCTTCTTTTCTTGTTCCGCTTCTTGTTACATCAATTGCAGGGAAAATACGTCTATCTGATAAATTTCTATCTAAATGCAATTCCATATTACCTGTGCCCTTGAACTCTTCAAATATAACATCATCCATTCTTGATCCCGTATCGATAAGTGCTGTTGCGATGATAGTTAAACTACCACCTTCTTCAATATTTCTTGCTGCACCAAAGAATCTTTTTGGTTTTTGAAGGGCATTAGAGTCTAAACCGCCGGATAAAACCTTACCGCTTGGAGGAATAACAGCATTGTACGCCCTTGCAAGTCTAGTTATTGAATCAAGCAAAATTACCACATCAAGCTTTCTTTCAACGAGCCTTTTTGCTCTCTCTAAAACAATTTCCGCTACCTGTATGTGTCTATCCGGTGGTTCATCAAACGTAGAGCTTATTACATCAGCTTTAACAGAACGTGCCATATCAGTTACTTCCTCAGGCCTCTCATCAATTAATAATACCATCATAACAACTTCTGGGTGATTTTGCGAAATACTATTTGCAATGTTTTGCAAAAGTACAGTTTTACCCGTCCTTGGAGGTGCGACAATCAAACCTCTTTGACCTTTGCCTATTGGCGTGATCAAATCCATGACTCGCATAGCAATATTATCTTTTGTTACTTCAAGTTTTATCCTATCCATTGGATACAATGGTGTTAAGTTGTCAAAGTAGTCGCGCTCTTTCATATGTTCTGGATCTTCGAATTCTACAGCTTCAACCCTTAAAAGTGCTCTGTACTTTTCGTTGTCTTTTGGTTCTCTTATCTGACCTGAGACAAAATCACCTGTCCTTAGAGCAAATCTTTTAATCTGGCTAGGCGAGACATATATATCATTTTGGGATGGCAGATAGTTGTTTTTTTGAGATCTTAGAAAACCAAAACCATCAGGTAAAATTTCTAAGACACCTTCACCATAGCTTACACCTTCTTTTTCTGACATTTTTTTTGTAATCTCAAAAATCAACTGTTCTTTTTTCTTGCTTGCTATTGCTATTTCTAGGGCTTTTGCAATTTCAATTAACTCTACAAGTTTCTTTTTCTTCAAATCCTCAATATTAATATCCATCATGCAATTTTAATATCCTCCTTACTTTACTTATTTTATTTCAATTTGATTATGCGTTCTTTACTTAATTTTAACGAAGCTTTTATATAGCTGTCAACTATGCTTTTATCAATTTTTAAATTATTTAAAACTATGCTTTTTGATATCGAAGAAATAACGTTTCTTGTTGATAATCTCAATATGTTTTTGCCAATAAAAGTATTAATGACTAAACCAAGATTAGCTTTTAGTGGTTTATCAAGCCTGCTTTTTTTCTTTAATACAAATGACACCACATTCAAGTAATTGGCGTAATAAGCATCTGATAACAGCTCTAAACTCATATGCTCAAGTGAATTTACTACATTATAGTCACTCAAAAAAACTTCATGCATGATTTTATCAGAAGCTAAATGAGATAAATATCCAATCGCAAAAGATAATTCTTTTTCGCTTTTTGCAGTCTCAATAAGATTATGTGCAAAATCAAAGTTATGGGAGTTGTTTTTCTTTGATACTAATTTTTTGGCTACCATAAAGTCAGGTGCTAAGCTTCCATATAAAAATTCCCAAAAATTATTAGACACAACAGGATAAAAAAAACTCCCATACGCTTTTAACTCATCAAGTAAATTAAATGATATAAGCGTATGGACGCCAGGCCCCCACGCATAAGCCATATGTGGTATGAACAACAAAGTAAAACAAACTAAGAAAATTACCATAAGTGTATGCAGTATTTTATACATTTTTTGTTAATTATCAAGCAAATAAACACCGCCGATGTTGCGACCAGTAAGTTTATCCCTTCTATAAGAAAAAAAGTTTTCATTCTCGTATGTGCAGATTTGCATATCGTAAATATTTTTCATATCTAAGCCTTTGTGTACTAAAGAATCAATTATAGCTTCACTTAAAGATAGAAATTTTTGATTACCATTTATTTTGATAAATTTTGCATCAAAGTTAGATGCAACATCATCTTTAATCTCGTAACAATTCTGGCAAATATGTGGACCTAGTGTCACAATGATATCCTCGGCTTTGGCTCCAAAGCTATAGAGCTTTTCTAACATTTTCTGAGAAATGTTTAAATAAGCTCCACGCCAACCACTATGAACACTTGCAATAATTTTATTTTTCACATCCATAAAGATTACAGGACAACAGTCTGCAAACTTAATTGACAAAAAGATACCTTTTTTGTTTGTAAAAAAACCATCTGCTTCTGCCAGTGTGCCATTATACTCAACAATTTTATCAGAATGAACTTGGTTTAGCATTGCAACTTCATCTACATTAAGATTATTTTTAACAATTTCTAAATTTTTTTTAACATTTTCAAGACTATCACCTACAGATACACTTACATTTAAAGAATCAAACGGTTTTGGACTCATCCCACCGCTTCTGTCAAAAAAAACACACCTTGCACCAAATCTTCTAAATCTTTCATCTTCGTAAATCATATTAACCACTCACTACCATAATAAGGGACTAACTTTTCTGGTATTTTAACATTACCATCTTTTGTTTGATAATTTTCTAAGATTGCTGCAAAGCACCTACCTACAGCCACGCCTGAACCATTTAAGGTATGCGGAAAATAATTTTCTTTTGTACCTTTAATTTTTATTTTAGCCCTTCTTGCCTGAAAATCAAGTGTGTTTGAACAAGAAGAAATCTCACGGTAACGTTTTTGCGATGGAAACCACACTTCTATATCGTACGTTTTTGCACTTGCAAAACCCAAATCACCACTGCAAAGCATAACAACCCTATAGGGCAAACCCAATTCTTTGAGTACAAGCTCAGCTTGGTTTGTTAAATCTTCTAAAGCATCAAAAGAATCTTGTGGTTTTGTAAACTGCACAAGCTCAACTTTATTGAATTGATGTTGTCTTATTATACCGCGCACATCTTTGCCGTAACTACCTGCTTCTTTTCTAAAGCAAGCACTATAAGCTACATACTTAAGCGGTAGCATAGATTCATCCAATATCTCTTCCCTGTGAAAATTTACCAAAGGCACTTCTGCTGTTGGGATTAAAAATTGCCCTTCTACATTATAAGCTTCTTCTTTAAACTTTGGAAATTGACCAGTACCAATTAGACTATCCTCGCTTACAACGTATGGTACAAACATCTCTGTATAGCCATTTTTTGTGTGTAACTCAAGCATAAAATTAATCAAAGCACGCTCTAGCCTTGCACCTTGATTTTTATAATAAACAAACCTGCTTCCAGATACTCTAGCAGCCCTATCAAAATCTAAAATATCCAATTTTTTTGCAATTTCATCATGAGCCTTTACTTCAAATTCATATAAAGAAGGCTCTCCAATCTTTCTTATTTCAACATTATCGTTTTCATCTTTTCCATCCACCACAGAGTTATCCACTAAATTGGGCACTAAAAGCCATATCGATAAAAACCCATCTTGTTTTTTTGATAAATTTTCTTCTAAGCTCTCTATCTGGTAAGAAAGTTCTTTTACTTTTAATTCAAGTTCTTTTGAATCACCTTTTTTAGCTTTAATAGAGCCTATTTCTTTTGAGATTATTTTTCTTGTGTGTAAAAGTGAGTCTAGGTTTGCTTTTGTTTTCCTAATTTCCTCATCAATCTCAATAAGTTTATCCAAATCTATGCTTGTATTATTCCTGCGATTTAGTGTGTCTTTGATTAATTGTGCATTCTGTCTCAAAATACTTACATCAAGCATTTACAACCTCTATCAAGTATTGTTTAAATTCTTCTGAAATGGATTCATCCTGCAGGGAAAGCTCGACTGTTGCTTTAATAAAACCTAACTTTGAACCACAATCGAACCTTTTGCCTTCGATTAATTTACCATATATTGCTTCTTTTGTTGACAAAAACTTTATAGCGTCTGTTAATTGCAATTCATTATTTTTACCAAAAGGTATTTTTTGTAATGCTTCAAAAATTCTAGGCGTAAAGATATACCTACCAATAATTGCGATATTACTTGGTGCTTCTTCTGGTTTTGGTTTTTCTACAAATTGATCAAGCTTGTATATATTTTCTTCAAACTTTATACCGCTTACTATACCGTATTTATCAGTTTCTTTTTTGTCTACTTGCTCAAGTCCAAGCACAGAACAATTGTACTTATTATAAACTTCCATTAACTGCGTAATTGCACCTTTATCATTTACAATTACATCGTCTGGCAAAATAACAACAAACGGCTCGTTTCCAACCACATCTTTTGCCCTCAAAATAGCATGACCTAAGCCTTTTGGCTCTTCTTGTCTCATATATACAAAATCAGCCATATTGCTTATTGAACGCATCTCTTCAATCAATTCTTCTTTATTGTTCATTTTTAAATGAAACTCTAACTCAAAGGATATATCAAAATAATCCTCAATAGCGCGCTTGCCTCTTCCAGTAATAAGTATGATTTGCTCAATTCCTGCGTCAACCGCTTCTTTTACGCCATAGTGGATTAGAGGTTTATCCACTAAAGGTAGCATTTCTTTGGGCGAAGACTTAGTGACGGGTAAAAAACGTGTTCCAAAACCAGCAACTGGGAACACTGCTTTTCTTATTTTAGACATATTATCCTCCTAATGACTTATCAATTAGCTCAAGCGTATGAAGTGTCTTTACCTCATCATGACCTGCAATATGCAAAGCTTCGGATAATTGCATAATGCAAGCACTACAACCAGTTACTAAAGCTTGGGCCTTTGTGTTTAATATATTATCAATCTTCCTCGATGCGATTTTCAACGATAAATCTCTATAGTCTATGCTAAATGTACCACCATTTCCGCAACAGCGATCAGCTTCTTTCATTTCTGTAAAGTGTGCTGCGCGCTTTATTAAATCGCGAGGTTCGTTTTTGACTTTTTGTGTGCGCTTTAAGTGGCACGGATCATGGTATGTAACTGTTAAACCCGTATCTTTTAGTTTTTCTTTTATGTTTGTATTGTCGTATAGGTATTTTACGGGGTCAATAATTTTTTCGGCCAATTTTAAAGCTTTTTGCGTATATTCTTCATCATCAAAATACATAAATAACTTTGGGTAGTCAAACTTCATCATACTTGCACAAGTTGGCTCTAGAACTACTAAATAATCAATACTTTGATCGTAAAATAAGTCAATGTTTCTTTTAGCAAGAACCCTTGCATCATCAAAATTACCACTAAAGTAAATGGGAGCACCACAACAGCTTGCTTTATTTTCTACTATATAGCTAATGTTTAATTTATGCAATATATTTATAAAACTATCACCGATAGCTACATAAGTATAATTTATTAAACAACCAGGAAATATTGATATTTTTGGGTTTTCTCCATAGCTTTTATATTTGTTGTAAAAAGTTTTTGGTGCAAGGGGAGGAATCAGTCTCTCCTTGTCAAAAAATGGCAATTTAATTTTGAGGTTAGCAGACTGCCTTGAGGTATTATTATTCTTATTAAATAAAAATATGGAAAGCACACTGCCACTCAATACGCTCAAATCCATTAAAGATCTATTGAGTAATAATTTTGCCATCACTTTTTTATACAAAGGTAAACCGTGTAATTCTACTATACGCCTTCTTGCAATCTCGACAATTGTGTCTGTCCCAGAATCATTAGGACAAGCCTCAACGCATGTGGTGCAAAGTAAGCATTTATACAAATAATCTTTTGATTTTTCGCTATCAAAATCAAAGTTTCCTTTTATAAACTCGCTTAGCAAACTAATATGCCCACGAGCTACAAAAGGCTCTTGTCGTAATTCTCTAAATACTGGACACACGCTGCGGCATAAACCGCATTTAACGCATGATTCCCATTCTTTTTTTAGTCCTTCATTCATTATAACTTCATTTTATGGGGATTTAATATGTTATTTGGGTCGAAAGCTAATTTTATCTGTTTGTATAACTCAACCGTTCTTTTACCTACCTGACGCTCTAAGTAATCCTGTTTGGTTATACCAATACCATGTTCACCACTTATAGACCCACCTAACTTTAAACATTCATTAAATACTTCATCCATAGCCTTAAATGCCCTTTCTGATTCATCCTTATCTTTAGTATTGTACATAATATTTGTATGAATATTGCCATCACCGGCATGACCAAAATTAACTATAACTACATTGTATTTTTTTGCAATATCTTGGGTTTTTTTAATCATTTCAGCAATTTTTGATCTTGGTACAACAATGTCTTCGTTTAGCTTACCGTCTGCTATACGCTTTAGTGTAGGTGAAATTGATCTTCTTGCAAGCCAAATGCTTTCTTCTTCTTCTATAGAATGTGCTATTTTTACTTTTGCTCCATTTTTAATGCATATTTGTTCA
>JBFWJP010000017.1:0-13790 GCA_050253135.1 Desulfurella sp.
AATAAACCCTGTTAATAAATCTTCAGCTGCTATTTGAGGATTGAGTTTAACACTCCCAAGATCTAACTTAACGCCAAAGCCTACCTGGGGTATCCTGTTTGTAGGGCCACTTGATGATCCAGCAATATTTACTGGCCCATTCATAGTGTAAGAAATATAAAACCCTGAGTTAAATGTTTGACCAATAAGCAGCCACGGTGTATAGTTGCAACCTTCCTGGCAGAATTCTTTTACAAAATATGCATGTCGCAGCCTAAAGTTACCATTTTGATCTGTTGAGATGTTTGCTCCACCGCCCCAAAAATCACCTTCAATTAAACCTTTAATGCCTTCTGCTTTGTTTTCCAAAGCAAGACCAAGTCTTGTAAAGTTTGCTGTCGAACCAAATGAGGTTTGAGCTGGTGTAGATTTAGTACCTGTTTTTGTAAATTCTGGGTTTGCAGTGTTTGCTAAAAAACCCTGGTTATTTGCCCAATCAAAATACATCTGCGTAAAACCACCAATAGTGATGTTTGTGTCACCCTTTGTGGTGACTGTACCAGCGCTTGCAATAGACACACTACCAAAAAGCGAGAGTGCAGCTACTGCTGAGATCAACTTCTTTTTCATCTAACACCTCCAATTTAAAATATCTAATTTAAATTACTCTGTAATATATTACTAATGCATAATATATAAAAATTATTTTTATATGTCAAGAATAAAATAAAAATTTAATATATAGGATTTAATTACTAAAATGGTCATAAAAAAACCCTCCCAAAAGGGAGGGTGGAATTAGTTCTAAGCAGGCAAAACTTTTAGAAAGTGTACATACCTCTTAAGAATACTTGATTTGCATTTTGGGCAGAGTTTCCGTCGTTACCAGCGCCTACATAGTAGGTTCTGTTTCTATCATACTCTAAACCCAATGCCAAAGACTTTGTCAAATGATAGTTTACGTTAGCAAACATAGTCCCCATCTTTCTTACAAGTGGCGTACTTCCATTAGCTAAATCACCATAATTGCTAAATACCGTTTGGCCATATCCAAAAGCAAAAGTTACTGGCACTTGAGCTAGCTTATCAAAATCAATTTGAGCTTGAGCGTTCCAGCTTGTACCACGAACTGCTTGTACTGAGCCGTTGCTGTCTACATAGAAAGACGGCATAGCATAAGCGTCTCCAAACAATGGTAAATCAAAAGCCGTCATTCCACGCTCATAATGGAAATTACCAGTCAAGTTAACAAAATAAACTGGCAGTGTTAAGCCAACTGTTGCCATCCAAGCATTTTCGTTTTTGCTATTTATTGCTAAATTGGCTGAGCTTAATTTCATTGGCTGCCACTCAAAACCAGCATAGAAATTAGCTGGAGCACCTAAGCCTGTATTAAAATCTACAGGAACTTTAATTGCAAAACCTGGAGATACAAGCCTTTGAGATAAACCACCACTATTGCCAAACGTAGAATCGCCTGCTAAGTTAGCAGCATAAATACCAGGATTTAGTTTTACGCTTCCCAAATCAAACTTTACACCAAACCCAATTTGCGAAGTCCTAACAACACCCTCGCCCCAGTTTTGACCAGCAATACCTACGATGTCGTTCAATGTAAAACTATTTAGCATTTCTAGAGGATCCCATGTTTGACCTATTAACAACCATGGTGTATAGTTGCAGCCTTCTTGGCAAAATGTCTTAACAATATACGCATGTCGGAGTCTAAAGTTACCTTTGCCATATAACTGCTGACCAGCGCCACCGCCAAAGAAATCACCCTCTACTACACCTGTTATACCTTCTGTCGGGTTACTAAGACCTAGAGTTATTCTTGAAAACTGTGTGCTCGTACCAAAATTCGTAACTGCTGGCTTATTTGGTGTACCAGGTGCTGTATACTCTGGGTTTGCCTGATAACCTAAATTTGTCTGGTTATTTGCCCAATCAAAATAGGTTTGGATAAAACCACCGATAGAAATGTTCGTATCACCCTTTGTGGTGACTGTGCCAGCGCTTGCTATGGATACAGAGCCCAATAAAGCAGCCGCTGCTACGAGTGAGACTAGCCTTTTTTTCATACTTAACCTCCTACACTGAAACTTTTTTTAAATTCGTTACTAAATTTAGCAATCTTTTTCACACTTGTCAAGAAAAAAATTTAACTTCCAATAATTTTTCTCTTAACCTCAAACCTACAGTTAAAAATAATACAAATATGGCTTTTTGTCAAGGGGCTGTTTTAAATAAAAATTCCAAAATTGTCAAATAATTTTTTGTAATGTAGCAAAATTTGCTTGAAATTGCTTGAAAAAAAATAAATTAATAATATACTAAAGTTAAAAAAATCGTGGAGGTTTTTATGAGAGTAGCTATAAATGGTTTCGGTAGAATCGGCAGGATATTTTTTCGCATTGCAAGCGATTGTAAAGATTTAGAAATTGTTGCTATTAATGACCTTACAGATACGCATACACTGGCGCACTTGCTAAAATATGATACAAACCACGGCATTTTTCAAAAAGAAGTTGGTTTTGATGAGTCTAACATTATAGTAAATGGTAAAAAAGTAAAAGTGTTTGCAAAAAAAGATCCGGCTGAACTGCCATGGAAAGATTTAAATATAGATGTGGTGTTAGAGTCAACGGGTATTTTTTTGACCAAAGAGTTAGCTCAAAAGCACCTTCAAGCTGGGGCAAAAAAAGTTTTACTTAGCGCACCCCCAAAAGATAAAAGCATCCCTACAGTGGTACTTGGTGTAAACAGCGATTCATTTGATTTTAAAAACAATGAGATTATATCAAATGCCTCTTGCACCACAAACTGCATAGGGCCGGTAATCAGGGTACTGCACGATAACTTTAGCGTTACAAAAGGCTTTATGACTACAGTGCACTCATACACTAACGATCAGAGAATTTTGGATTTACCTCATAAAGATTTAAGAAGGGCGCGCGCTGCGGCTATGAATATGATCCCTACCACCACTGGCGCAACAAGGGCTATAGGCATTGTAATCCCAGAATTAAATGGCAAGTTAGATGGCATCTCAATAAGAGTGCCTACATCAAATGTGTCATTAATTGATTTTGTTTGCAATGTAAAAAATGTCCCAACAATCGAAAATGTTAATGTAGTATTTAAAAAAGCAAGCCAAACAAACCTAAAAGGCATATTAGAGTACACAGAAGAACCCCTTGTATCTCACGATCTAAATGGAAACCCTCACTCAAGCATATTTGACGGTACAATGACTCACATAATAGATGATATGGTAAAGGTTTTTGCATGGTATGATAATGAGTTTGGCTACTCATCAAGGCTTAGCGATGTAATGCTAAAAATGATTTAAGGGGTTTTTATGATTTATATAAACGAGCTTAATCTGACAAATAAAAGGGTTTTTATACGATGCGATTTTAATGTGCCAATAGACGAAGAAGGCAACATAATGGACGATAAACGCATAAGAGAAACGCTGCCTACTATAAATTACTGCATAGACTCAAAAGCAAAGGTAATTTTAGCGTCTCATATGGGCAGACCCAAAGGCAAAAAAGACCCTAAATATTCACTAATCAATGTTTCAAAAAGGCTATCAAGGCTTTTAAACAAAGAAGTAAAGTTTGTTGATTCATGCGTAGGCGACGAAGTAAAAAAAGCAGTAGAATCTATGAATTATGGGGATTGCTTGTTGCTTGAAAACTTGCGTTTTCAAGAAGGCGAAGAAAAAGATGACATTGAGTTTGCAAAAAAATTAAAAGAGCTGTTTGATGTATATATTAACGATGCATTTGGCGTAAGTCATAGAAAACACACATCTGTATATACGCTACCAAAAATCTGTGAAGTTAAAGCAGCAGGTTTTCTGCTTAAAAAAGAAATTACCTATTTTAGCCGTATTTTAGACAACCCAGTAAGGCCTTTGATTGCCGTGCTTGGCGGGGCTAAAGTATCGTCAAAAATTGAAGCAGTATACAATCTAATTGATAAAGTAGATAAGATAATAATTGGCGGTGCTATGGTGTTTACCTTTTTTAAGGCACTTAATTTATCAATTGGAAACTCGCTTGTTGAAAATGACTACTTAGAAACAGCAAAAGATATTTACAAAAAAGCCCAGGATAAAAAAATTAAGATGTATTTTCCTGTTGACTTTGTAGTTTCAGAAAAAATCGATGAACAGTCAGTAACAAAAATTGTACCCTACCAAGAAATCCCAGATGGCTATATGGGGCTTGATATAGGGCCCGCTTCGTGTAGGTTGTTTGAGGAAGTTATGCACGATTGTGGCTCTATAGTATGGAATGGACCAATGGGCGTATATGAGATAGATAGATTTTCGCGCGGCACAAGAGAAATGGCACGCATTGTAGGCGCAAGTTATGCGCTAAGCGTAGCAGGCGGAGGAGACACAGCAGATGCAATAGCGCGCGCACACGAAACAGATAACATTACATATATCTCAACAGGTGGCGGTGCTAGTTTAGAGCTTCTTGAAGGTAAAAAATTACCCGGCATTGAGGCACTGGAGGTATAAAATGATTGTAGCAAACTGGAAAATGCACTTTGATGCAAAAAAAGCTCTGCAAACAGGGTGCGCTATAAAAAACCTTCTAATCAATGCCAAAGTGGAGTTAGCCGTGTGCGCTCCTTATCTTTACCTGCAAGAGCTATTTGAGTGCTTTAAAGATAGCAACATTAAGCTTGGCGCACAGAACTTGTACTTTGAAGACGAAGGTGCCTATACTGGGGAAATCTCTGCAATGATGCTAAAATCTGTAGGATGTGAGTATGTAATTGTAGGACACAGCGAACGCAGGCAAATTTTTGGTGAAAGCGACGAACTCATTAATAAAAAACTAAAAAGCGCTATTCAACACTCGATTGTGCCTATACTATGCGTAGGAGAGAGTTTGTCTCAAAGAGAAAACAACGAAACATTTAAAGTATTGGAAAATCAACTTGCTAAAGATTTGCAAGGCATTGAGGGTTCTGTTATAATTGCATATGAGCCTGTATGGGCGATTGGCAGTGGTAAAGTGGCAAGCGCAAAGCAGATTTTTGAAGCGCATGAATTTATAAAAAAGTTTATAGATACAAAAGTGCTGTACGGAGGTAGCGTAAACCCACAAAATGCGCAAGAGCTTTCAAGTATAAATAATGTTGATGGGTTTTTGGTTGGTGGGGCAAGTCTTGATGCACAAAAATTTTTTAATATAGTTTTAAGCTTTGAAAAAGCAAAAGGAGTAACTTGATGCTTACTGTTCTTATGATACTGCAGGGTATATTGTCTGTTTTATTAATTGTACTTATTTTGCTCCAAAAAGGCAAAGGTGCAAATATGGGCGTGTCGTTTGGGGCCGGAGCTTCTGATACGCTTTTTGGCGCAACGGGAGCTATGTCATTTTTTGCTAAAGTTACATGGGTTTTGGCTTTTTTGTTTATGTTAAATTCTGTTGCCATTTCTTATTATGTTTACAAAAACCAAACTCAATCCACTATCTTTAGCACAACCTCAAAAAAGGCGCACTAACCTCGGTGCGCTTTAAAACTTAACAAAATTTGTCAAGTATATTGACTTTTTAAAAGTTAGTATTATAGTATCTTATTGTAGGAGGTTATATGGAAACATTTGAGAGTCATTTTTTTAACCCTATTAGAGATACTGTAATACAACCCTATGGCACTGGAATAAGGGAAAACAAAGAGTTCAATGCAAAAATCATATTTTATGTGAATGTAAAAGATTCTATAATCACAGCAGTTGACTATAAAATTAAAGCCTGTCCTGTAGCAATTGCCGTAGCTAGTTTTTTAGCAAAAACATTCAAAAATAAACCTGTAGATGAAGCTCTAGGTATAGATTTGGATTTTTTAGACTCACATTTGCTAAATATTCCAAAACAGCGCATAGAATGTGGCAATATTGCACTTGAAGCATTTAGGGAAGCTATAATAAACGCTTTAGGAGGCTCAAAATGAGCAGAATTTATTTTGATAATGCAGCCACAACAAGAGTTGACGATGAAGTAATAAACGCTATGATACCTTTTTTTACACAAAACTACGCTATAGCATCATCAATTTTTAGCCATGAAGATGGCATAATTGCACAAGAAGCTATAGAAGGTGCAAGAGGATTCATTCTAAATAAGCTATCTGCTAAAGACTATAAGTGCATTTTTACATCAAGCCCCACAGAATCTAACAATTTAGCTATAAAAGGTTTAAGTTTTGCAAGAAATAGTGGTAATATTGTCGTAAGTAAAATTGAAGATCTATCCATTATAAATACAGTCAAGTTTTTGCAAAAAAAAGGTTTTGAGATAAGGTATGTGGATGTTGATAGTAACGGTTTTGTTAATTTAGATCATCTAAAACAACTAGTAGACGATAATACAATTTTGGTAAGCATCCAGCATGCTAACCAAGAAATAGGCACAGTTCAAAACTTAAGCGCAATCGGTGAAATATGCAAACAAAAAAACTGTATTTATCACTGCGATGCAACATTTTCTTTTCCGTTTTTTGACATTGATTTGTCAACACTAAACATTGATATGTTAACAATTGGATCGGATACATACTATGGGCCAAAAGGAGCCTCAGCACTGATTATAAGAGATTCGCTTGAGCTTGAACCATTGATTACTGGTGGCTATCAAGAATATAACCTAAGGGCTGGCACACAAAATATACCAGCTATCATTGGGATGAAAAAAGCTATTGAAATATTTAACAAAGAAACATTTAACTACATAAAAAGCCTAAAAGATTATTTTTTAGAAAAAATAAATCAAATACCACACATTAGAATAAACAGCCCGCAAGAGGCTTCTCATCCTGGCATAGTTAATGTTACATTCTTGTATATTGAAGGAGAATCCCTGACACTTAGGCTTAACTTAAAAGGCGTAAGCGTAATAACTGGTAGCGCGTGTTTTTCTAAATCGCTTGAAGCTTCGCATGTTTTGCTTTCTTGCGGTTTGACTCACGAGTTAGCGCATGGCTCAATTAGGTTTTCTTTTGGAAAATACAATACATTTGAAGAAATCGACAAAACTATAGAATACTTAAAAGAAGATGTGGCTTTTTTGAGAAACTTAAGCCCACTATACAAGGAGGATTAAATATGCCAAGTATACCATATTCAAAAAAGGTTATGGATTTATTTTTAAACCCAAAAAATTTAGGCGAAATCGAAAACCCAGACGGTCAGGCTACAGAAGGCTCGCCTGCCTGCGGTGATATGGTACAGCTACAGTTAAAAGTAAACAAAGAAACGCAAGTCATTGAAGATATAAAATTTAAATCGTTTGGGTGCGCTTCAAATATTGCAACTGCATCAATCATTACAGAAATAGCCAAAGGCAAAACAGTTCAAGAAGCCAAAAACTTAAAATACTCTCAAGTTGTAGAAGAACTTGGGGGTTTGCCAGCTGTTAAAGTCCACTGCTCAATTTTGGCAATACAGTCGCTAAAGCGCGCTATAGAAAACTACGAAGAAAAAAATGGCTTAGTACCAAAAGATACTCCAACAGATGAAGCGCTCATAAAAGAACGCCTAAGGGGTGTAATAGATCCAAATACAGGAAGAGATTTAATCGGATCTAAATTAGTCTCAAAAATTGAGTTTAACGATGGCGTGCTAAAAATATACCTAAACCTCAAAGACAACAATCAGTTTGCCAATGCTATAAAAGAAGAAATTATTGAAAAATTTGAGTATAGATGGGATGTAAAAGCCATTGATGTGGTGTTTTTAGCTTAGTTTTTTGATATTTTTGATTGGCATGCGTTGCAAGTGCCGTAAATTAAAACGTTTACACTTGCTACGCTGCCTTTGTTAAAATTGTCTAAAAGACAGTCGACATTTATGTCTAAATCTTCTATTTTTTTGCATTGAATGCAGATAAAATGAGCATGCGAGTTTGTTGATAACTCGTATTTGGTTTTAGCTCCACCAATTTTAACCTCGTTTAAAATACCATTTTCTACCATAGTAGAAATATTTTTGTAGATTGTTGCAAGCGATATGTATGGATAATCCACGGTGATTTTTGCATACAACTCATCTACATCTAGATGACCAAACTGCCTAATAAGCGATAGTATCAATAGCCTCTGAGGTGTAACTTTAAGGTTTTTTTTAACAAGTATGTTTTCTAAAAACTCGTAACTTACTTCATTTTTCATAAATACTAATATAATCAATTTTTAGAAAATTGCAAATAATAATTTTTTTTCTTGACAAATTTTTATTTTATGATAATATTTATCAAAATTACTTTGGAGGTGTTGTTATGAGTTTAGTTCTTCAAAAAATGCCAGAATTTAAAATGGATGCTTACGATGCACAAAGCGGCCACTACAAAAAGGTGTCAAGTCAGGATTATGTAGGCAAGTGGACAATTATTTGTTTTTACCCCGCAGACTTTACATTTGTTTGCCCAACAGAGATTGCCGCAATGAATGCAAAGTACGATGTAATACACGATGAGTTAGGTTGCGAAATACTAGCAATATCCACAGATACAAAATTTTCACACAAACGCTTTGTAGAAACAGAGCCATTATTAAAAGGCTTGAAATTAACCATTGGCGCAGACCCAACAGGTGATGTGTCAAGAAAATTTGATGTAATGATAGAAGGTGCTGGCATTGCTCTGCGCGGTAGGTTTTTAATAAACCCAGATGGTGTAATTGTAGCTCAAGAGGTTCAAGCACCGCCTGTAGGTAGAAATGTAAATGAATTTATTAGACAAATCCAAGCCCATCAGCATGCATATAAGACAGGTGAGGTTTGCCCAGCTAACTGGAGACCAGGTAAAAAGACCTTACCTGTCAATACAGATGAAGAGAAAATGACAGGTCGAGTTGGCGATTATGTAACGGTTGAAGAGCTCCTCTCCTAATTTGCTAAAAAAATCACCCCAAGGTTAACCTTGGGGTGATAAATCTAGCTTTTGTTTGACTTGCTCCCAAATATTTTTTATAGCTAAAGCGGCTTTACAATCATAATCAATTACTGGTTTTGCGTTTCTTGTAGCTTCTAAAACGGTTTTGTCATAGTCAATTGTGCCTATTACTTCTAAATTTTCACTTTTAGCGTAATCAAAAATAGCGTTTGTTTGGGCTTGGTTGATATCAAATTTGTTGATAACTATTGCCTGTGGTATCTTAAAGTGCTTTATGGTTTTTACAATGCGCTCTAAATCGTGGAGTCCGCTTTTTGTGGGCTCGCTTACAACAATTACATACTTAGCCCCTACGATAGACGATGTAGCAGGACAACCTATGCCAGGTGCCCCATCAATTATAATTAATGGGGTTTTTTTTGCGTATGCTATTTCAAGTGACAGCTTCCTAACTTCAGATATTAAGCCACCTGAGGTTTCCTCACCTGGATTTAAAAGGGCATGTGCCATACTACCCGTTTCGCAGATAGATTCAAAGTATTTACCATTTAGCACACTTTTTAGACTTATCGCATCGCTTTTACACGCAATAACACACGCATTGCAACCCTCGCATGCATAGTCTTTAATCACATAAACACCATTAACAAAATCTATTGCTTCAAACCGGCACACATTTTTACATATACCGCAACTAGTACATTTGTCGTAGTCAATAAACGCTTTTTTAGAGCCAAAATACTCAATAGTTCTAACAATTCTAGGCTTTAGTATGATATGAAGGTTTGGTGCATCTACATCACAGTCTACCATTAAGGCATTTTCAGCTAAATAGGCAAAACTTGCACTTAGAGTGGTTTTGCCTGTGCCGCCCTTGCCGCTTACAATTGCCAACTGTTTTACAATCATTTAGCTATCTCCATAATTTTATTGTAAAGCTCCAAAAAAGCATTTTCATACTCAATAATCGTTTTTGAAAACAATTCTCCTTTAGAATAGCTTTGGGCAATGTTTTTATCATACGGGATTTTTAATAAAACCGGTATGTGATTTTCTTTCAAGTAATTTTCTAGCTCTAAAAAATTAGCTTCGTATCTATTTATTACAACACCAATTTTCATACCAAACTGTTTGGTAAGATCCACAGCAAGTTTCAAATCATGCAAACCAAACGGTGTAGACTCTGTCACAAGTACACAAAAGTCAGCCTTCTGTATTGACTCAACTGTAGGGCACGATACACCCGGTGGGCAATCCAAAATGTTTATTTTATCTTTTTCAATGTATTTTTTTGCCTGCCTTATTATTCTTACCGGTGAAGGCTCACCTATATTCATCTCGCTTTTTACAAAATCAATGTTCGCTTGCGCTTTACCTATTGAAATCGTACCTATATTTTTTGGGATTTCTTGAATTGCGCCAAACTTGCATGCAAGCAGACAAGCCCCACATGCATGACACAAATGGGCAAATACAATAACAGACTGTTTTGATACTACAATAGCGCTAAACTGGCAAGCTTTTGCACAATCGCCACAATGCGTACACTTTGTATTGTCAACTTTAGGTATATAAACATCTACGTCAGCTTTATTAGCAAAATCTACATCAAAAAATAGATCCGCATTGGGCTCTTCTGCGTCTAAATCAATAAGCTTTACTTTAAAACCATGTTTTCCCAACACATAGGCAAGGTTTACAGAAACTGTGGTTTTACCCGTTCCACCTTTGCCCGATAAAACTGCAATAATCATAGCTTTTTTAGCTGGTTTGATTTTAGCTTTTCTAATGCTTCACTTGCATCTAAACCTACTGCCTCATACACTTCAATACCAGCTGATTTAATTGCTTTTATGGCATTTTCGCCGGGGATAGCCGATAGCAAACAACAACAAGCATTATCAATAGCAATTTGTACAGCCTGGGGGCCTGCACCATGTGAGAGCTGTTTGCTGTTATCTATCACATCTAAATGCTGAGTTTCATCATCATAAATTAAAAAGTAAGCTGCTCTTGCAAATCTATCGTCTATTTTGCTATCCATAGTAGGACCTTTTGTAGCTAACATCACTTTCATTTAAGCCTCCTTTTGAAACGTAATTATAAATGAACATATGACCATTGTCAATGATTTTTCTTAAAATTTATGGGTACAAATACAAAACTCATTAATATAACTAACGCTAATCCAATATAGAGGATATCAAAAAATTCATTTGGTAAGTTCCAAAAAAGTATTTTATTAATAAAACCTGCTATAAAAGGTGTATTTTGATGGTGGATTTTTGCCAAACTCAATAGTTTATACTCTATGTATGTCAAAGGGCACTCTATGTGAAAAATTGACTCAAACGCCACTATCATTATCATAATTAAATGGATAAGTCTAAATGTCGCATTTTTTACAAAGCCCCACTTTAAAAACTTTCCAACATGCACGATTACTAACCCACCAATAATTGTTAGTGCATATAAAAAATGAATAACTATTACAACATCAGCAAGGAGCGCATAAATATCCATACGCATAAATTTAGGCCTTTTTGTAAAAAAACACAGTATCGAAAAACACTTAAAAAAATTTTTGATAGACTTTAATTTTTTAAAATTCATCCGATTCAATACTTAGAAGCTCAAAAAACGAAAAGGAGGTTTACTATGAGTCTTCAAATTAATACAAACTTAGCAGCAATGCAGGCTATCAACACACTAAACAATAACAGCACGAAGTTGACAAACTCTCTAAACAGCTTATCAACGGGTTTAAGGCTAACAAGCGCAGCAGTTGATCCAGCAGGTATGACTATTGCTGATTCTTTAAATTTTCAAGCAACGAACTTAGGTCAAGCTATATCAAACGGCAACGATACAGTAAACTTAATAAACATAGCAGATCAAGCTCTACAGCAATCTATAAGTCTTGTTACAAACATTGCTCAACAGGCCACCGAAGCGGCAAACGCCACGCAGGACTCTTCTTCAAGACAAGCTCTGCAGAGCAATATCAACGGTTTGCTTTCAGAGATTAACAACATTGCAGCTACCACATCCTACAAAGGCATTAACTTGCTTGACGGTAGTTTTGTTAATAAAATTGTTCAGATCGGCGCATACCAAAATCAGACTATTGGCATTGGTATCCAAAATACAGCAACAAACGCCATAGGCTGGGTAGCAAACCAACAGTTTGCGCAAACACCAACGCCAGGTGTTAATCAAAACTCTTACTCACTAATGACTAAAGGTGTAGTTGGGTCTTCAACTGGTGCTACAACAACAAGTCTAGCAACCTTTGGCCTAACTACTTCTTTAAACAATCTTACTGCAATTGCAAATGGCGATGTAACAATTAACGGCGTAAATGTTAATATTTTTGGCACAAGCCAAACACAGCAGATAGATGCAGGAAATTGGGCAAAAGCGATTAATGCTGTAAGTGGTCAAACAGGCGTTAGCGCATCTGCACAAACAGTAGTTACTGGTTCTGCAGCTATTCAAGCAGGTACTATTTCTGCTGGTGGATTATTAATTAACGGTGTTAATATCGGTCAGGTAACGGTAGGTGTAGGAGATTCGGGCGGCAATTTAGATAACGCAATTAACCAATACACAAACCAAACAGGTGTAGTAGCAAGTGTAAATAATAATGGCCAGCTTGTTCTAACAAACACAACTGGCGGAAATATCGCAGTCCAAGCAACAAGCAACACTACGACAATGCTGCACATACAAAATAGTACAACAAGTATAGCTGCAAGTGCTGGAGGCTTAAATAAAGCACAAAGCTTCTATCTTAATGGTGCATATATTTCTTTAGAACAATTTACTGCTGGAACCACAGGTAATGCTGCAAGCGCTGCTAATTTAATTAATCAACAATTAGCGGCTGCAGGTGTTACAGGCGTTACAGCTGTTGCATCTAAGAATGCTACAAATTCTACCATTAGAATTACAGTAAACAACGGCAACGATTTAAATATTTACGCACCGGGGGGTGCTTACTTGCTATCAGCAGCAGGCTTAACTTCAATGGGTATCGCAGCAACTAAAGGGGCTGCATACCTTGCAAATAACTCTTACCATGGCACAATTACACTAACTTCTGATAACGCATTTACTGTAGGTGGAGCACAAAATGGTAAGTTTGATGCTTATGCAGGTCTTAAAGCTGGCACATACAGCCCAAATGTAAACCTCTCTAATGTAGATGTTACAACTCAAGACAGTGCAGGCCTTGCCATTACAATTGCAAACTCTGCACTAAGTGCATTGGATAAGATTAGGGCAAATTTAGGTTCTGTTGAAAATCAAATTAACGCAACCGTGCAAAATATTCAAGTTGCTCAGGTTAATGTAACTCAAGCTCAAGCAGCTATTACAAATGTAAACTTCGGAACAGAAACATCAAAATTCGCTACACTGCAAGTTCTAGCTCAAGCTGGCACATACGCCCTTGCTCAATCAAACGCAACGCAACAGTTAGTACTAAGGCTAATGCAGTAATCATACTTAAAGCAAAGACTCTTTTTAGGGTCTTTGCTTTGTATTTTTATTCAATTAAATTATTTAATTACTTAGTTTTACATAGTCTTTAAGCGTTACAGTATCTCTATACTCGTTAAACTGCCTTTGAAAGTGTAAACCACTTGGCATAATAGTATCCATAACTTCTAAATCTTCTTTGCTTGTATATGGTGGGTACATAGTAGTGCGTATGATTAGCTGACCCTTGAAATGCTTTAGTATTTCAAGGGATTCTTTTAATTTTTCACAATCACCGCCAAAGGTTTTGTATTTATCACAGGTAGCTTTTAAATCAAGTGCTATCATATCCACTGTGTTTAGAGTAGTTTCTAAAACATCCGGGAAATGTCCGTTAGTGTCAAGCTT
>JBFWJP010000018.1:0-13411 GCA_050253135.1 Desulfurella sp.
TCGGTAAGCTGCATAGCGCACCCAGGACATGGTGTATATAGTTTTTTAAATCCTTTTTCTTTTATTTCTTCAGTCTTTGATTGAGGGATTTCAGTGGAATCTTTGTAGTATTTAGCGTTGAATGTGCCACCAAAACCACAGCAACTTTGATTTTCTAAAGGTTCAAAATCTTTAGCTACACTGTGCATAAATTCTTTTAGTGCGCTATCTTTTGAGTGTTCATAGTGACATGGTATGTGGAGTGTGGCTTTTTCTTCTTCTTGGGGCTCTACGTTAACATTTAACACTTCTTTTAAAAATACAACTATATCCATCATAGGGATTTTTGCTTTTTTCCCTGTAACTTTTACTCCCATTTCATTTAAGCCATACTGACAGGTAGGACAAGCAGTTATAATGTAGCTTGCATCAGTTATTGAATCAAACCATTCTAAGTTTTCATTAACCATCTGTTTGTATAAATCCAGCTCACCCATCGTAGCAGCAGGTATACCACAGCACTTGTTCGTGTTTGGTACGTATACACTTACACCGTAGTGCTTTAGTACTTCTACTATAGCTTCTCCCCACTTAGTGTACATATAGGTTATTGCGCATCCTGGGTAGAAAATAACGCGCATTTTTTCTTCTTTGGCTTTATTAAACCCACCATATTTGGAAGTAAAAGGCCTTGATTTTATAGATATCACGTTTCTTTGGGAAAACTCGCTAAATAAAGGCTTAAATATATCTTCTTTTACCTGCTTTGAGCCAAACTTAAGGCCAATGTGCATCAAAGGGGCAGTTTTTGCAATAAGCTTTGGCTTTTGCATAATGATTTTTAGCACAGCTTTTTGCCAGTTTGGCAGCTCTTTAATCTTTCTCAATATTGACTTTGCCTTTAAGAATATTTCATCCGTTTCTACACCGCTTGGGCAAGACTGCTTGCACCTTGTGCACATAACACAGTAATCAAGGTGCTTAAAGATCCTATCTGCTTGTTCTATGCGCCCTTCATATATAGCTTCAATTAAAGCTAATTTGCCACGGGCAACAGATGTTTCTATCAGGTCTTTATCATAAATTGGGCACACAGCCTGACATGTGCCGCATTTTGAACACTGCATTATAAGGGGTTCTAGTTCTTTTAACTCTTTTACTATCTCATCAATTTTTTTATCATCCATAAATAGCCTTCTTATAAACTCATTTTATGAGGGTTTAGTATATTGTTTGGGTCAAGCCCGTGCTTTAGCTTTTTCATAAAAGCTATAGTACTTTTGCCTACCTCACTTTCTAGGTACTTTGCCTTTGCTATACCTATGCCGTGCTCACCGCTAAGCGTTCCATCAAGCTTTAGTGTAGTCTCAAATATCTCGTCTATAGCTTTTTCAACACGCTTCATTTCTTCAACATTACGCTTGTCTGTAAGTATTGTTGGGTGCAGGTTGCCATCGCCTGCATGACCAAATGTACCAATGAGTAAATTGTATTTTTTTGCTATATCGTTTATTGCCTGCATCATAGCAGGCACCTTGCTTCGTGGGACCGTTGCATCTTCTAGTATCAATGTAGGATTCAATCTTGCAAGAGAGCTTAAAGCGTCCCTTCGTGCTTGCCATAGGCTGTCACGCTCTGCATCGTCTTTTGCAATATGCACTTGGCCATCTAAAGATTTACAGATATCTGCTACCTTTTTGTACTCATCTTCTACTTGAGCTTCATGGCCATCAACTTCTATGAGCAAAATTGCTTTAGCATTCGTTGGTAGGCCTAAATGATGAAACTTCTCTACCGTCTGTATGGTAAAGTTATCAAGTATTTCTAATGTAGCTGGTACAATCTTTGAGCTTATAATATCTGAGACTGTTTGGGAAGCCTTTATTAAGTCATCGTAGATTACAAGTAAGCTTTTTCGTGCTTGAGGAGGTGGAACCAATTTTAGTATAAACTCTACCATTACACCCAGTGTACCTTCGCTGGATAGCATTAAACCAGGTAGATTGTAGCCTGTAACAAGCTTTACAGGTTTTCCACCGCCTTTTATTAAGTTACCTTCGTTATCAAAGAACTTTACACCCATTAAGTAGTGACTGGTTACACCGTACTTTAGTGCCCTTAACCCTCCTGAGTTTTCTGCCACATTTCCACCCAGTGTGGAAACCTTTAGACTCGCTGGGTCTGGGGGGTAGAGCAGTCCTTTTTTTGCTACTGCATCTGCAAACTTTTGGGTAACAACACCTGCTTGAGCAACAGCGTATAAGTCATCTGTATTAATTTCAAGTATTTTATTAAATCCGCTCATAAGCATCACACACCCACCGTTTACAGGCAGCGTGCCACCACTTAAGTTTGTTCCCGCACCGCGCACAATTAAAGGGATCGAGTTTTCATTGCACAACTTTATAATGCTTCCAATTTGTTCGTAGTCTTGAGGCTTTACTACAATATCTGGAGCTTTCGGTACTTCTGGGAACGCATCATAGCTATAGGCCATTGTATCTTCTATCTCGCTCCAGCAGTTTTGCTTTCCTACAATACTTTCAAATGCTTCAATCAATGCTTTTTGCATAGAGTACCTCCAAAAACCAAAAAAAGAGAAAACCAAAGGCTTAGGTTTTTTAGCCTAAGCCTTGCAGAATCAATACTGCTTTGCACCTTGTGTTGCTTCTTTTGGCAACAAAGCAAGCAATAGTGCAGAAATCAACAAAGATACGCCAACAGCTGCCAACCCATAGTAGACATTGCCTGTGTGAGATTTTATAAAACCTATAATATATGGTGCAAAAAAACCACCTAAATTGCCAATCGAATTGATTACCGCTATACCTGCAGCTGCAGCAGCACCAGACAAAAACTTATTTGGCAGTGCCCAAAATGGTCCAAATGCAGCGTAAGCGCCAGCGGTAACAATTGACAAAACAACAATAGAAGTAAATGGCGTTTTTATAAATAGCATTGCAAATATAGCTATTGCGCTAATTATAAGTGGTATTTGTGTATGATAGCGCCACTCGGCTTTTTTATCTGCAGACGATCCATTAACAATCATCATTATTGCTGCAAATAAAAATGGTATTATTGCCAAAAACCCAACTGTTTGAGAACTATAGGTTTTTGAGAGACCTTTTATAATTTGTGGAAGCCAAAAGCTTATTGAGTACAACCCCATAATCAACCCAAAAAAGTAAATAAAAGCTAGCAACCAAACGCGTCCGTTTTTTATTGCCTCAGCTGCTGTCATCTTTTTCTGTTTAGCTTTTTCTGCCTGTTCTTGAGCAATCTCGTTAGTAAGCCAATCCCTTTCTTCTTGTGTCAAAAATTTTGCTTCAGATGGTTTATTTGGCAAAATAAAAAATGTTATTATACCAAATATTACAGCAGGAAATCCCTCTAGTATAAACAACCATCTCCAGCTTTCAAGTCCAGCCCAATGAACGTGGTCTAAAATTATACCAGATATTGGAGAGCCAATAACACTTGAAAATGCAAGTGCAGTCATAAATAAAGCTACAGCTTGCGCAAGCTCTCTTTGTGGAAACCAGTATGTTAAAAACAATATTACACCAGGGAAAAACCCCGCTTCTACTAACCCCAACAAAAACCTCGCAATATAAAGATGTATAGGAGAATTTGCAAAACCAGTAAGCGTAGCAACTAACCCCCAGATAACTAATATTATAGAAATCCAGATGCGCGCTCCTATTTTGTGTAAAATTAAATTACTTGGTACTTGAAAAATTAAATAACCTATAAAAAAAATCCCTGCAGCAAACCCAAACTGTTCAGCGCTTAAACCCAGATCTTTGTTCATTTTTAAAGCAGCAAAACCTACATTAACCCTATCTAAGAAATTAATAACATAAAGCAAAAACATGTAGGGTATCAAAAAACTCTTAACCTTGCTTATAGCACTTTTTGCTACAGCCTCCGACATACACTCACCTCCAGTAAAAATTGGTCTATTGGTTAGACCATTATATTAGTTAAATTATAATGCTTTTTTATTAATTGTCAACTATATTTTTAAATTATTAACTTATAAACTAAAACTTGCTATTTTTAGTAAATTTATTTATTAAAATAAATGAAATACTACTGCTTTTTATTAGGTTTGTAAATTAAACCTATCGAGATAATTTTTAAAATCCTGATCTATAAAAGAAAGGTGTTTTAACATGTTTTGCTTGGCCAAAGAAGGATTGTTTTGTATAATCGCATCTAATATGGCTTTGTGTTCAAGCAGTAACTCTTTTTTTGATAAACCCTTTACCTTTGTAACATACTCTCTGCCTACTTTTACGGTATCTTTTAGCAAATTAAACATTGACATCATCATATGGTACAACACAGTATTTTTAGAAGCTCTAATGATAGATAGGTGAAATTCTGCATCTTCATATTCGCCAGAAGTTTGTTTACCACTAATCTTTTCTAATTCCATATAAGCTTCAGCAACGTACTTTTTTGACTCTTCGTCAGCACTTTTAGCTGCCATTTCAACAGCCCATACCTCAAGTGTTTTTCTAATTTCCATAAGCTCCCATGTTAATCTAGGATCTTTTACCAATAAATTATCAACACCTTTTAGTATATCTTCACCAACAGATTTTACAAAAGTACCATCACCTTGTATGCTTTCAATTAAGCCTTTTGCTTCAAGTATATTTATCGCTTCCCTTACAGAACTTCTACTTACCTCAAACATTTTTGCTAAATCTCTTTCTGAAGGTAGTTTTTCATTTGGTTTTAAAATACCATCTTTTATGTAAAGCTCTATTTGTTCAACAATCTCTTCTGAAATCTTTTTTTGTTTAATTGGTTTGAATATCATACCATTTTTTGTTTAGTAATACTTTAAAAAATTAAATCACTAAACACACAGTTTATTTATCAATTGCGCTAAATCCACAGCCTTTGAAGCTAAAGAATAAGATTTATTATTCAATCGCCATTTAAGGCCACTAAAAATTATACTCCCTACAATGATGTCTGCAACAATCTCACTTTGCGGACAACCATTTAGTAGATTTACAATATCTTGCCTGTAATTAAAAACAATCGTTCGCAATTTATCTTTCTTTCCAATATCACCAATGTAAATTTCATCAGAAAAAACCATTACAGGCAGCACTTCGTTATCTTCTACCATCTTAAAGTGCTCGCTTAAAAGTCTCTTAATCCTGTTTTGAATATCTACTTCTTTGCTTGCTGTTTCTATAATATTGAGTAAATATGCGTTTATTCTATCCAAAAAATACAAAATAAGCTCATCTCTGTTTTTAAAATATTTGTAAATTGCAGGTTGCGTTACACCAAGAATATCAGCTACGGCTTTTGTTGTAACATTGTTAAAACCCTTTTGCGAGGCCACTTGGCCAATCGCTTTAAAAACCTCGTCTTTTCGTTCTTGTTTTGTTTTCCTCATGTTTTTTAATTATAAACTTTTTTTTGCTGTTTAGCAAATATTTTTATTCTCCTTTTAGCTTAAACTCCCACTTAACTATCTCATCTTTTGCGGCTTGAGCATCATTTGCATTTGGCATTAATGTTAAATAAACATTCATATGTTCAATAGCTTTTTTGTAATCTTGTGTTTGCGCATACAACAGCGCTATATCGTGGTGTAAGTTTGGGTTAAATGGATTCTTTTCAATAACAGTGCTTAATTGGGCAATAGCTTTCTCCAAGTTATTTTCTTGATAATACATTTGCGCATGTATAAAAGATTTTTTTGAATCTTCGTTTAGCTCAACTACAGAAGGGTCTAAAGCAACGATACTTGCAGCACTATAGTAAATCTGTTGCTTTTTTTGATTATCAACAATGTCTAAAACCACCTGATAGTATTCTAAGGCCTTTCTATACTCGCCTTGATTTTTTAGTTGAGAAGCCGTTGACAACTTTTCGCTAACAAAAGAAGAAACTGCTTCAAAAAATATGGGTTTAAATTTATCAAACAAAACACTACTCTGATTTTGTTGAGCTAATTTATATATCGATAAAGCGTTATTGTAATCTTTTTTCTGAGCATAGGCAGTGGCTTTTAGCATAGAAGCCTCTCCTAGAAAATCAACATTATTCAGCAAATCAATTGCTTTATCATAGCTACTACTATCAATCAAAGCTAGTGCTTTTGCAAGAGTAGAAATATTACCCTTTGGGTTTAGCTTATATGATAAATCGGCATACTCATAAAAGTTCCTTTTATCGTTTAAAAAGTAATTCACAAAAGCCATCCAAGCATATGTAGAAAATGAATCTGGAGTATATAGCTTTTGAGTTTTTAGCGATAACTTAATCAAATCAGGATTGTTTTTTCTTTTAATAACAATGTCATTTATCGCATTAGGCTCTTTTTTTATTAACTCTATAGTTTTTTCAATGCCTATGTTTTTTGTCGATTGGTTATTAATCTCTACTATTTCATCATCCTTGTAAACTACATCAACAGCGCTTGATAAAGGATTTACAGATTTTACCATAGGGTAGCCAGAGTCAGACAAAATATAACTAAATACAATACCGATGCCATTGTATTGTTGTTTATCTAGTGCTTCTTTCAACACACTCATTACAGATTCATATTTGTTAACGCCAAAAAGAGTTTCTGTAATAACCCTTGGGTTTAGCGGAACTTGACTTTGTTTTAAAGCTACAATAGCTGAATCGTATTCTTTTGCTTCAACCAAAAATGTTATATAGTATCTTTTAGCATCTTGTACATTTTGTGCTATAGCATCGGAAAATACTTTCTTTGCAAGACCCATTTGGCCGCTTTTATAATAGCTTCTTGCAAGCAAATCATAGCCAATGATATTGTTTGGCTCCAACTTAATAATCATTTTAGAAGCTGAGATTGCATCTTTGTAGTTGCCGTTTTTAAGCGAAAGGTTGGCAAGTAGTATATAATTTTCTAAATTTAGTGGTTCCTTTTCAATTGCTACGTTAGCGTTGCTTATAATCTCGCTTTGGTTGTTTAAAACATAAGCGATACGTTGGCCTAGTTGTTCTAAATCTTTTGTGATAGACATAGTTGCAGCTTTAGAGTATTCTTCTTTACTAAACGATGAAAAAAACCCAGTTTTCTCGATAGTACCTTTTAAGCTGACACTGTAAGGTTGTGAAATTATATAGTAATCATCATAAATATTAGTGTTTATATTAACTTCTATCGCTAAGCTTTTTTTAGAAAAACCAAGATCTTCTTTGACTATTAAGTTATTTGGTTTAATATTTACATAAACGTGATTTTTACCATACAACTCTAGATAATTTCTTTTATGGTCTGATTTTTTAAAATACGGCTCCAAATAATACTCAACACCCTGCAAAACCATAGATTGTGTGGGTAAAATATATTTAACATGTACAGATATAATATCGGTATCATATTTTGTATCTGTCAAAGTTTCGTTTTCAACAATAAATGTAGCTGTGTATGGAAGTTTTGTTTTAGTTACCTGTTTTGGGGGTTCTAAATTAGTTGGCTTAATATGGAAAGGTACAGTAGTAGAGCAGCTTGATACAAAAAATATAAAAAATAAAAGAATACTAATAGAAAATAGCTTTGATTTCATAAATTACTCTCCTTTTAACCAATCATATACACCTTTTTGGCTGTTTGTTAGATTTGTCTTTATAAAATTTTCGTAATCGAAATCCATACCCACTGCGTTTGATATATCAACTAAGTCTTTTTTTAACAAATTAAATACAGACCTTGAATAAATCCTTCCAGCTTCGAGAGTAAAATTAGCCTGAGGTATGCCAATTTTTAAAACTAAAAAATCAGCTACACTTTGAAGAGCCTTAGTAACCCCATCTGTTTTGTAATCAACAACAATACTTGCAATACCAAGAGTATTTTCATAAGCATTATCACCAACAAGCTTACCAAGACCCTTTATTTTTTTTCGCTCTTTGAGCGTTTCAGCAAGCGTAATATTAGATTTGTGATATTTATTTAAAAAATCCTTTCCTCCCTCTTGTACTAAATCATTTAACCGATTGGTAAAAAATTTATTCAATTCATGATTAAAATCAAGTTGACTTTGGTTTTGAGCAAGGCTTATACTATTGTCAAGTTCTTTGGGATCTACTTTGTCTTGCCATTTAAATGGTGTAATACTTGAACCTAAAGTTTTAAAACTAAGTGATGTATTTTGGGTTTGTTTGGTAGTTTGAGTGTTGGATTGAGGTTGATTTCTGAGTGCATGCCAAGTTTGCAAGGCCTGTTGCTTTTTTTGCATTAATAACTTTTGTTGTTCTTCGTATTGCTTTTGTTTTTGCGCTTTAATGTAATCATCATTATTTGTTGTATCTGAAAAGTTAAAAAGCCCGCTGAATAAACCACTTAGGAAACTTCCAAAAATACCAAGAGTCATGCTTTCAGATGGGCTCAAAGAAGGTGAGCTAGGTTTTGCGTAAGTCTTGGGCTCAGAAGATTGAGGTTGGTTTGAGTGGCTGCGATCAATAGATGGTGTTGGTGTCGGTACGTTGAAATTGCAATTGCCTCCACTTTGTCTACATAAATCTTGGGCTTGCTCCCAAGCGCCTCCATAAGCAAAAATGGGCATATTCAACAAAACAAATAAAACGAATAGGTTAAATACTCTTCTCATAATTAATCCTTCCACTTTAAACTTTTAACTGGAAAATTGTATTTTCTCAACTCATCTATATTTGATAACCCAATAATACCCATATTAGTTGGAAACATTACAAAAAGTACATTGTCTTTTAAAAAAATCTTAGGATTTTCAGCTTTTACAAATTCCATAGCTTGAGCATTTTGAATAAAACCCACAGAATCTGCTGTAGTATAAAAAATTCCATAACCGCTATAGATAATTTGATTATAATTTTTATTTTGGTTATTGTAATAAAGCAATCTTTTACCATCCTTTACCATATAAATTTTATCCTGTGACGCTATAATTATATTTTCTCCAACACCTGAGACGCTACTTATAGGTTCTTGTTGAGAATAAACTGCAACAAAAGCGGGTGGTTTTCGTTTTTTGTCAAATATATAAATTTTGTATGTTCTTGTTTTGCTATCAAAACTTAAACTGTATAATGTTTTATTAAGCCCAACAAATAGTTTTGAGTTACTTTCCAAACTACCTACAGGCTCAATTGTGGCTTTTGATAGTTTGTTATGTATAGATGAAATTTTTAGATAGCCAAAAGTGGATTTGTTGTAAACAAGCATTGTTGATTCATCAAGACATACAAAACCACTATATCCGCCATCAACAGCTATAAAGCCGTTTTGTTTTGGGAAAAACAAAAATTTGTCCATATACCCAACAATTGCTTGGTTTGTTACGCAAAATTCTAATTTATGATTTGCGCTGTAATTTTGAGGATTAACAAACCAAAATGACTGAATTGAGCTATCTTTAGGCAGTATCAATGCTACTTTGGGGATAACATAAATCTGGTTAGTATAATCTTGAGCAAAACTTCTACTAAAAATAAATACAAACAAAAGCCAAAAAAACAAAATCAATTTTTTTGACATTATCTCACCTTTGTGGGTATAGGGTTTAGTGGTGTGCTTGGGTGAATTTCTTCTATAAACTTTTCCATTACGCCAAGTTCATTTTTTGGGTCCAACCATAACCATTGACCATTTGGGTTAACTTCCAAAAAATAATAGTTTTTGCCATCATATAAAAAATCTAACCTACCAAAGTGCAGTTTTAAATCATTCATAAATTTATAAATACCATCTTTAATATCTTTTTTTAAATAGTGAACTTGCCATTCCGATGCTGTTTTATCTATAGACAATTCTCTCCAATCAACTGTTTTATCTAAAAAATTACTTCTGTCTAATTCAAACGCAAACATCTCGTCTCTAATAAACACAACTGTAACATCGTACTTAGCATCAATATATTCTTGAACCATCCACGGCTGATTGTTACTTAACTCACTTTCTTTGGTTTTTGTTGTATATAAGACTAAATACTCTTTTTTATCTATAGGCTGCATTGTCAGACTTTTAATAACTATATCCCTATCATTAAACTCTTTTGATTTCGTATTGTACCTAAATTCGAAGTTTGAGATATTGAAATACTTTTTTGCAATACTAAGCTGAATAAACTTACCCACTCGATAATCTACTAAAGGTTCTATTAAAACAATCTTTTGTTGAAACCAGGATAAATTTATAATCTCTCTTGCAACATAGTACAATTCTCTCTCAATATAATCTTCCTCATCCGTTGTTTGGTTGGTTTGTATCAAAAGATCCTTCTTTAGCGAAGGTTTTCTGTACAACACTTTATTTATATTTTTATTATTTGCAATTCTACCAAGTGGATCTTGAATCTCAAAACCATCATCATTTAGTGAAAATTTATACTTCTCAAAACAATCAGAATTAAGTCTAAATACATCACTTCCACCCATATGATAAATTAACATATCAACTGTTGTATCGAAGGTGGTAGAATAAATTAACAGCATACAAAAAACAAGCAAGCCTCTTATAAGGCTTGCTTTAGTATTTTAAGAATCAGCTTCGTTTGTTGAGCTTTCACCATCAAATACTGTAGAGCTTTTTGTACTCCAAATAATTAAACGTAAATCTCCACCACAAAAGCGCCTTTGCTCCTTAAAATTATAATCACCGGTTTCTAAAACCAATCTTTCAAGCGTAATCCTCTCCTTTTGTCTTGCAAAATCTTTTAGCGTCTTCATGGGATACCTCCTTATAAATATTTTCAATTTAATTACACTATTGTAATTATAAATTAAAAATTTTATATGTCAAGTTATTATTAATATATTCTTTAATGTTAACTTTCTTTGGTATTAATTATTTGCCAAAGATAAGTTAATAATTTTTCTTTTGCTAAAAAATTAACTTTTGTTTTAAATTTTTTTTAAAAAAAATCTTGACACTAAGTCTAAATTCTTATATTATTTTAAAAGAGACATATAAAATCATATAAGGGGGGATAGGATGAATGAGCAAATTTCAAAAGGTGACGATCTTTTAATCCACACATCTGAAGATTTTCTTCAAAAAGCAAATTTAAATGCTAAGCTTTATGAAGAGTACCTTCAGTGGGCGAAAAATGATTGGGAGGGTTTCTGGGATTATTTTGGAAAAAAAGAGATCACATGGTTTGAGCCGTATAAAAAGGTATTTGATAATTCAAACGCCCCATTTTACAAATTCTTCATGGGCGGGAAACTGAACATAAGTTATAACTGTATTGATAGACACCTATCCACATGGAGAAAAAACCGAGCTGCAATTATCTGGGAAAGCGAAATCGGTGAAAGTAAAACAATAACTTATAGAGAACTCTATTATCAAGTAAATAAATTTGCAAATGTACTAAAGACTTTAGGTGTAAAAAAAGGTGATAGGGTAGTACTTTACATGCCAATGATTGTAGAACTTCCCATTGCAATGCTTGCATGTGCTAGGATTGGAGCTATACACAGTGTAGTGTTTGGTGGTTTTTCGCCAGCAGCACTCAAAGAGCGCATATTGGATGCAAATGCAAATGTAATAATAACAGCAGATGGCGGAAGAAGAGGCGGTAGGGCTATACCTTTAAAAGATAGCGTTGATGAAGCTATAAAAGATTTAAAAAATATCAAATATGTCGTAGTTGTAAAACATATCGGTAGAGATGTTTTTATGAAAACACTGAGAGATTTTTGGTGGAACGACCTTATGAGTGATCCTGACTATGCAAAAAATTACTGTGAACCAGAAGTTATGGATTCAGAAGATCCTTTCTTTTTGCTATACACATCTGGTTCTACAGGAAAACCAAAAGGTGTTTTACACACAACTGCAGGTTACCTTATATGGCGTATATTAACTGCAAAATGGGTATTCGATTTAAAAGATGAGGATACATTTTGGAGTACGGCTGATTTGGGTTGGATTTCTGGCCACTCCTACACTTTGTATGGTCCACTATCTATTGGCTCAACAACGCTTATTTATGAAGGCATACCAACATACCCAGATCCAGGTCAATGGTGGCGCTTGATTGAAAAATACAGTGTAAATGTTTTATACACAGCACCAACAGCACTTAGGGCGCTTATGAAGTACGGTGAAGAATACCCAAAAAAATACAACTTATCATCTTTAAGATTGCTAACTACAGGTGGTGAAAGGCTTAATTCTGCTGCATGGCTGTGGTATTACAAAAATGTAGGTCAAGAGAAATGCCCTATTATTGATGCGTACGGTCAAACGGAAACGGCTGGCCACATGCTCTCATCTCTACCCGTAAAACCTCAAAAACCTGGTTCTGTAGGTATCCCTGTGCCTGGTGCATTTCCTGAGATTGTCGATGATGAAGGGAACATTATTAATGAGCCATACAAAACAGGAAATTTAGTATTTACAAAACCCTGGCCTTCAATGGTCCGAACACTCTGGCAAAACGATGAACTGTATAAAAAGACTTACTGGAGTGCCTTTGGCGGCAAATACTACTTAACTGGAGATATCGCTTACAAAGACGAAGAAGGATACTACTGGATGGAGGGTAGAATTGATGATGTCGTTAATGTTTCTGCACATAGAATAGGTTGTGCTGAAATTGAAAATGCACTAACTAGCTACCCAGCTATTGCTGAAGCTGCCGTTGTAGGTGTACCAGATGATGTGACAGGCGAGGCCATTTTTGCCTATGTTGTTCTAAAAGAAGGCGTCGATTTAACTCATCATGACGAGCTTGTACGTGACATTAGAGACCATGTAGGCAGGCAAATAGGCCCAATAGCAAAGCCATCTGAAATTGTTTTTGTTGATCAAATGCCAAAAACAAGGTCTGGAAAGATAGTTAGAAGACTATTAAAGGCACTTGCTACAGACAAACCTATAACTCAAGATACTTCCACACTTGAAGATATAAGCGTTATTGAAAAACTCAAAAAAGCCCTCAAAGAACGAAACGATTAATATTTTTTCTAATTTGGCCAGCAGCTTTGCTGGTCAAATTTTTTAACAAAACAACTCACTTTACTTCTTTACATATTTTTTTCACTTTCTTGAAGATTTTTTTACAATTAAACCATAAAGTAAAAGAGAAATCAAATTAGGAGGCAAAATTATGCCAGAGTTTACACGCAGAGAAGCAATAGAGATTTTTGGTGCTACGCTTGCAACGCTTTTGACTAACCCTAGCTCGTATGCTAGTCAAATTGGTGATATGGGTGAAAAGATTTCGTTTGAAAAGACAGACAAACCAGGCATAATTTTTATCGTTGGCGATGGCATGCCAATCTCCACATTAACAGCACTTTACCGCTTAAGAGAGAACTTAGGTACAAAAATGACATTTTACAAGCGCTTTCAAGACCCAAACACAGCTGTTGCCTATATGGGAACTGCAAGTTTATCCAGCGTCGTAACGGATTCTGCACCTGCAAGTGC
>JBFWJP010000019.1:0-12860 GCA_050253135.1 Desulfurella sp.
AAAACCTTTGTTATAGCTGCAGTTAAAGTAGTCTTGCCATGATCAACGTGTCCAATTGTACCAATATTTACGTGAGGTTTGGTACGAACATATTTTTCCTTTGCCATAATGGAAACCTCCTAAACTTCTTTCTTTATTATCTTTTCTGCAATAGAGCTTGGAATTTCTTCATAAGTAGAAAACTGCATTACATAAGTACCACGACCTTGAGTAATCGATCTTAAGGTTGTAGCATACCCAAACATTTCGCCAAGCGGTATATCAGCTCTAATAACTTTAACACCAGACTTATCTTCCATATTTTTAATTTTACCTCTTCTTGAACTCAAATCACCTATTACATCACCCAAATATTGCTCTGGTGTAGAAACCTCAACATCCATAATAGGTTCTAATATATAAGGCTTGGCAGCTTTAAGAGCTTCTTTGAAAGCCATAGAGCCTGCTATTTTAAAAGCCATCTCTGATGAATCGACCTCATGATAAGATCCGTCAACCACTGTAGCAACAACATCTATTACTTCATAACCTGCTAAAACTCCATTTTCTGCAGCTTCTTTAACACCCTCTCCTATTGCAGGTATAAATTCTTTTGGTATAACGCCTCCGACGATCTTGTTTACAAATGTTATACCCTTACCACGTTCTTGTGGCTCAACTTCAAGCCAAACATCACCATACTGACCATGACCACCAGTTTGGCGCACAAATTTACCCTGTTTCTTGACTTTAGTCTTGATACTTTCTTTATATGCTACCTGTGGTTTGCCTGTATTTACATTGACATTGAATTCTCTTTTTAACCTGTCTACAATAATTTCAAGATGAAGCTCACCCATACCAGATATGATCGTTTGGGCTGTTTCTTCGTCAAATTTTATCCTAAATGTAGGATCTTCTTCTGCTAATTTTTGAAGACCATTTGATAGCTTTTCCTGATCTGCTTTTGTTTTAGGCTCTACTGCAATAGATATTACAGGTTCTGGAAATTCCATAGCCTCAAGCACTATTGGTTTATCTTCAGCGCACAACGCATCACCTGTTGCGGTGTATTTTAAACCAATTGCTGCAACTATATCACCAGCATGTGCTTCTTCTATATCTTCTCTTTTGTTTGAATGCATTAAAAGAAGTCTTCCTATTCTTTCTTTTTTACCTTTTACAGAATTTAATACGTAAGTACCTGCCTTCAAAACTCCAGAATATATTCTTAAGTATGTAAGTTTACCTACATACGGATCGCTTAATATTTTAAAAGCTAAAGCGCACAATGGTTCATTATCATCTGGTTTTCTTTCCTCTTCTTCGCCTAACAAATTTTTTCCCTTAATTCCACCAACATCCACTGGCGATGGCAAATAAAGAGTAACGGCATCTAGCAATGGTTGAACACCTTTATTTTTAAAAGCACTCCCACATAGCACTGGTGTACATTTTCCAGATAATGTAGCTTTTCTGGTTGCAAAAATAATTTTATCTTCTGATATTTCCTTTCCGTCTAGATAATCTATCATTAGTTCTTCATCAAAATCGGCTATGGTTTCAAGCATTTTGGAGCGATACTCTTGAGCTAACCCTAAAAGGTCAGCAGGGATTTCTTTTTCGCTAAAGTTAGCACCAAGCACATCGGAGTCCCAAATGATTGCCTTCATTTTAACTAGATCGACTACACCTACAAAACTATTTTCAGAACCAATTGGGATTTGTAGTGCTATTGGAGTTGATCCTAACTTTGTATTTATTTCTTTAACTACATTGAAAAAATTAGCACCGGTCCTGTCCATTTTGTTTACAAATGCAATTCTTGGGACATTGTATTTATTAGCTTGACGCCAAACAGTTTCTGATTGCGGCTCAACGCCACTAACTGCGCAAAAAACGCCTACAGCACCGTCAAGAACCCTTAAAGATCTTTCAACTTCTACTGTAAAATCTACATGGCCTGGAGTATCTATTAAGTTAATTTTATAATCCTTCCAAAAGCATACGGTCGAAGCTGATGTAATTGTTATTCCTCTTTCTTTTTCCTGCTCCATCCAGTCCATTGTAGCTGTACCTTCATGTACTTCGCCAATTTTATGTGAAACACCTGTATAGAACAAAACTCTCTCTGATGTTGTAGTTTTGCCTGCATCTATATGGGCTATAATTCCTATATTTCTAACTTTTTCTAAAGGGTACGCTCTACTCAAAATACCACCTCACCACTTGTAGTGTGCAAAAGCCCTATTTGCTTCGGCCATCTTGTGCGTATCTTCTTTTTTCTTAATTGCTCCGCCTCTATTATTAAAAGCGTCTAGAATTTCACCTGCCAATTTTTCAAACATTCTCTTTTCGTTTCTCGATCTTGTATAGTTTACAAGCCAACGAATAGCTAGACTGACTTGCCTTTCTCTTCTTACCTCAACTGGTACTTGATATGTTGCGCCACCAACCCTTCTTGGTCTAACCTCAAGCTTTGGCATAATATTGTTTAGTGCTTGTTCAAATACTTCTAAAGGATTTTGGCCAGTTTTTTCTTTTATTATATCAAAGCTTTTATAAAATATCCTCTGAGCAAGAGATTTCTTACCATCATACATTATTTTATTTATAGTTTTTTCTATTAACAAACTATTATAGACTAAATCGCTTTGGGTTTGTCTCTTTTCAGCCCTTCTTCTTCTCATTTGCAGCACCTTCCTTCGGATTTTTTGCTCCATATTTGGATCTGCCTTGTTTCCTGTCGTTGACACCGGCAGTATCTAGCGTACCTCTTATGATATGGTACCTAACACCTGGCAAATCCTTAACTCTACCGCCCCTTACAAGGACGATTGAGTGTTCTTGTAAATTGTGACCTTCACCTGGTATATATGATGTTACCTCATATCCTGTTGTTAATTTAACCCTAGCAACTTTCCTTAAAGCCGAGTTAGGCTTTTTTGGCGTAGTTGTATACACTCTCGTGCACACACCCCTCCTTTGAGGACAATTCTGTAAAGCCAGTGTTTTTGTTTTTTCTTTGACTTTCTTTCTACCGATCCTAACTAACTGGTTAATAGTTGGCACCCATTACCTCCTTGAAATATTAGCTTGACTAAATTACCAATAAAACTCTTATTTGTCAAGAATTTTCATCTCAATATTTATGTCGTCAAATCTTTTTTGTCCAGTTCCAACGGGGATTAACCTTCCAACGATAACATTTTCTTTCAACCCCCTAAGTGAATCAATAGAGCCAGTAATAGCCGCATCTGTTAACACCTTGACTGTTTCTTGGAATGATGCAGCTGAAATAAAACTATCAGTATTTAATGAAGCTTTTGTAATACCTAATAAGCTTATCTTTCCTATTGCTGGTTCTCTGCCATTTTCGATTGCCTGTTGATTTTTCCTTTCAAATATAAACTTATCAACTAAATCACCTTCTATAAAATCCGTATCTCCTGCATTTTCCACAACAATTTTAGACAACATTTGCTTTACTATAATTTCTATATGTTTATCATTAATTGTAACACCTTGTAATTTGTACACTTGTTGAATTTCATTTACTAAATGCCACCTTAAAACCTTTTCACCTAGTATCCTTAATATATCATGCGGGTTGATAATTCCGTCTGTTAGAGGATCGCCTGCTTGCACCCTATCGCCTGGATAAACCAATATACGCTTATTTCTAGCAATTAGGTATTCTTTCTTTGCTTCGCCTTTTCCTATTGTTGATGTTATAACAATCCTTCTTTTACCTTTAATCTCTCCTTCGTAAGAAACAATACCGCTTATTTCACTTAGCACTGCAGAATCTTTTGGCTTTTTTGCCTCAAATATATCATTTAATCTAGGTAAACCACCAGTTATATCGGTAGTTTTTGTTGCTTCTCTTGGAATCTTTCCAAGCGTATCACCAGATTTTACATAATCACCATTTTCTTTTTGCAAAATAATGCCAGGAGGCAAATAATACTCAGCTTTTTCATGCGTACTTTCTGATATTTTTACATTACCATTTTCATCGACAATTTCTATTCTTGGTTTTAGGTTAACATTTTTGCTTTCAATTATAATATTGCTTTTTAAACCCGTAATTTTATCTATCTCTACCCTTAAAGTTATATTATTCACTATATCAACAAATTTCACATAACCTTCAGTATCAACAAGCAAAAAGTCTGTATAAGAATCCCAATCTGCTATGGTAGTGCTTGATAAATAAATTGAAGGGTCAGCTTCCATAACACGCTTTTTGACCACATCATCAAAACCAGCTATAATTTCACCTGACTTTACTTTAGTGTTGTTTTTTACAAATACTTTACTTCCTATTGAAAGGTAATATCTCTTTTTTAATGTAGAATTTTCATCTTCTATTAAAATATGGGCGCCATGCCTATTTACAATATCATTTTCGAACCCGTCGACCTCTACAAATGATTGTCCTTTCAAAATAGCAAATTTTACAATTCCTGCTTCACTTGTCCTAATAAATCGCTTTATCGTATCATTATCATTTATATATATTCTAGCCCCATAAGGTAAGTTTTTTGGCACTATGTATACCTCAAGTATCCTTCCAACTAAAAGATCGCCCTCTTTCACCAAATCGCCATCTTTAACATTGAAAATCAATTTACATACAACATTTGCATCATTTTGTATAATATCTTTTTCATTTATAAAATCTATTTTTCTAATATTGTAGTTTTCTTTGTCTTCTATTTTTAATGAAAAATCTGTTTTTGTCTGTTCAATGTTTACTATGCCAGCATTTTCTGAAACAATCTGCGGCTCTATGATTAATACTGCCGCATCTCTTCTACTTAAAATCACATTGTTATTTTCAGAGTTAACTGATGTTCTTAAGTTGAAATACTTTACAATTCCACCTTTTTTAGTTTCTGCTCCAACTTTTTCACCAGCTCTTAATGCAGTACCACCTACGTGAAATGTCCTAAGCGTCAACTGCGTGCCGGGTTCGCCAATAGATTGTGCAGCAATAATTCCAACAGCTTCACCAATCTCAATTTTTTTACCTCTACCCAAATCTCTACCGTAGCATTTAGCGCAAACGCCGTACTTTGCTTTGCACGTTAAAACTGAAAAAATTTTAACGCTTCTAATACCAGCTTCTGTTATTTTTTCGGCTAGTTCTTCTGTAATTTCTTGATTTTCTTTTACGATTAATTCTTGAGTAAGTGGGTTTATTATATCTTCAGCAGAAATTCTACCTGCAATTCTTTCTTGAAGTGATTCAATCTCTTCGCCGTTTACAATTAATGCACTTACCTCTAGCCCTTCTGTTGTTCCACAGTCTTCCATTGTTACAAAAACATCTTGAGCTACATCGATAAGCTTTCTTGTTAGATAACCAGCATTTGCTGTCTTTAGAGCGGTATCAGCCAAACCTTTTCTTGCACCATGAGTTGAAACAAAGTACTCTATTACATTTAGACCCTCTTTAAAGTTAGATTTTATTGGCGTCTCAATAATATCTCCAGATGGTTTTGTCATAAGGCCCCTAATGCCAGCAAGTTGCCTCATTTGTTGCAAACTACCCCTTGCACCTGAATCTGCCATTATAAAAATGGGGTTAAAACTTTCGTTGTAAGCACCGCCCAATTTTACCATCATAACCTTTGATATCTCTTCTGTAACATTGTTCCAAAGGTCTACTATCTTATTGTATCGCTCTGAATCTGTTAATAAACCCTGCTCATACTGATTTTGAATTTTTCTTGCTTCATCTTCAGCGTTTTCTATAATGCTCGATTTATCTTCTGGAACCAATATATCATCAACAGAAATAGAAATACCTGATCTTGTTGCCATCTCAAAGCCCATTTTTTTAACATTATCCAAAAAAGCAACTGTAGTTGGTAAATCTGTATTTTTATATACATATGAAATCAGTTTGTTTAGGTCTTTTTTCCCGATTATCTTGTTTATCAAAGAAAACGGAACTACTTTTGGTACAATATCACTAAACAACACCCTACCTACTGTCGTATTAATAATTGTATTTTCAACCCTATATTTTATTTTTGCATTTAAATCCACTACACCATTTTCAAACGCTAACCTTACACTCCAAGCATTTGGAAAGATAGCCGACTCACCTTTGGCATTCTCTCTTGCTTTTGTCATATAGTAAATACCAAGAACCATATCTTGAGATGGCACAGCTATAGGGTTGCCGTTAGCCGGAGAAATAATATTATGTGAAGACAAAATTATGGCCTTTGATTCTAATTGCGCTTCAACGCTAATTGGTACATGAACAGCCATCTGATCGCCATCAAAATCTGCGTTAAATGCAGCGCACACTAATGGATGAAGCCTTATAGCCTTTTCATCAGTTAGAACTGGGTAAAATGCCTGAATAGAAATTCTATGCAGCGTAGGAGCCCTATTCAACATCACCGGATACTCTTTGACAATATCTTCTAGTAAATCCCAAACAATAGGCTCTTTGTCTTCAACTATCTTTTTGGCATTTTTTACAGTTAAAGCATGACCTTCTTCTATCAATTTGTTGTAAATGAATGGCTTAAACAACTCATAAGCCATTATTTTTGGCAAACCACATTGGTCAATTCTCAAATCAGGCCCAGCCACAATTACCGATCTGCCCGAGTAGTCAACCCTTTTACCTAAAAGATTCCTTCTAAAGCGCCCTTCTTTGCCCTTTATTGTATCGCTTAGGGATTTTAGCGGTCTATTATTGGACGCTCTTACAACCTGTTTTCGCCTGCCATTATCAATTAAAGCATCTACAGCTTCTTGTAGCATTCTCATCTCATTTCTTACAATAATGGAAGGAGCTCCCAACTCAAGCAAGCGTTTTAATCTATTATTTCTATTAATAATTCTTCTGTATAAATCGTTCAAATCAGATGAAGCGAACCTGCCGCCTTCAAGCGAAACAAGCGGTCTTAAATCAGGCGGCAAAACTGGCAATACCTTTAATACCATCCACTCTGGTTTATTTTGACTTCTTTTGAACTTCTCAATGAGTTTTATGCGTTTCATAACTTTTTTCTTTTTAAGATCAGAGGATGTGGCGTCGTACTCTTCTTTGAGTTCGCTCAATACTTTATCTAAATCAAGATTTTTTAATAGGTTATATATTGCAAGAGCACCCATTTCAGCATTTATTTTTATCCCATATGTCTCTATTGCTTCTTTGTAAGCACTTTCGGTTAAAACAGTCTTAACTGGAATTTCTTCAACTTCTGAGTGAACAACAACATATGCCTCATAGTAAACAATTCTTTCCAAATCCTTTAATTTCATATCAAGCACAATAGAAAGCATACTTGGGACGCTTTTTAAATACCATATATGTACAACAGGTACAGCAAGCTCAATATGCCCCATGCGCTCCCTTCTAACGCGCGATTCTGTTACTTCAACACCACATTTTTCACAAACAATGCCTTTATACTTAATGCGTTTATATTTGCCGCACAGACACTCATAGTCTTTCATTGGACCAAATATTTTGGCGCAAAAAAGACCGTCTCTTTCCGGTTTAAATGTTCTATAGTTAATTGTTTCAGCTTTTTTTACTTCTCCATAGCTCCATTCTCTAATGCGTTCAGGGGAAGCTAATTTTATTCTTATACTATCAAAATCTCTTGATGACTTTGGTTTACTTTTTAAAACGGTAAACATCATACCCCCTATCTTCTTCTAACATCTTTTAAAAGCTCTATATCCAATCCCAGTGACTGCAGTTCTTTAACAAGCACATTAAATGATTCAGGTATACCGCCAAGTAAAACTGGTTTTCCTTTAACTATTGCTTCATACATCTTGCTTCTGCCGCTTACATCGTCTGATTTTACCGTCAGCATTTCCTGTAAAGTATAAGCAGCCCCATAACCTTCTAGAGCCCAAACTTCCATTTCGCCAAACCTTTGTCCGCCAAAATGTGCTTTACCGCCAAGTGGCTGTTGCGTTACAAGCGAATACGGCCCTACACTTCTTGCATGAACTTTATCATCTACTAAATGGTGCAATTTTAGTACATACATAACACCAACAGTTACTGGCTCTAGAAATTTTTCACCTGTTATACCGTCAAAAAGTGTTGATTTGAATGTATCAATACCTAAAATCTTTTTATAATAATCAAAATCTTTTTCTTTTGGCCCTTCAAATACTGGGGTTGCAAAATGAACACCATTTTTCCACTCGTTTGCGTATATATCAAGCATTTCATCACTTAAGTTGTCTATGAACTCATCTGCGTTGCCTAAAAAGATTTGCTTTAAATATTGCCTTAATATATCCTTTCTGCCTTCTTTTATAAGTTCGTCAATTTTTTTGCCCAAACCTTTAGATATCCATCCCAAATGAGTCTCAAGAATCTGGCCTAAGTTCATTCTTGATGGAACACCCAAAGGGTTAAGCACAACATCCACAGCAGTACCATCTTTCAAAAAAGGCATCTCACATACAGGCAAAATTCTTGAAACAACACCTTTATTACCGTGCCTACCACTCATTTTGTCGCCAACGGATAATTTTCTTTTTGTTGCAATAAAAACCTTTACACTCATTATTACACTTGGTGGCAACTCATCTTCTTTATCAATTTCTTTTAACTTTTTTGCGTACTCGTCTTTTAAGATTTTGGCTATTTTCTTGTAATGCTTTTCAATTTCTTTCGCTTTAAGTTTATTTTTTGTAGAAAGTAATTCTTTTACCAATTTTTCATCCAGTATATCAAGTGCACATTTATCCAGTTTGCTACCTTTTTTATAAATTAAATCTGCTATTTCTAGATCATTTTCTAACGTTTCTTCCTCAAGCAAACGCTTATACGACTCTAACTTTAATTTCTCTAATAGATTTAATTGAGTTTTAAGCTCTTCATTAATTTTTTTAATGTCTTCTTTTTGTATCAATTCTTCTCTAGTTATTTTTTCTGTCCCTTTGCGTCTAAATATCCTTACATCTATAACCGTGCCTTCTGTATCAGATGGAACTCTCAGTGACGAATCAGATACGTTAGAGGCCTTTTCTCCAAAGATAGCCCTAAGCAACCTCTCTTCTGGCGAATAGTGTGTTTCTGCTTTTGGCGTAACTTTTCCTACTAATATATCACCTGGTTTAACGTAAGCTCCAATTCTAACAATCCCGTTTTTATCTAAATTTTTAATCAATTCAGCAGATGCGCTTGGGATATCGGCAGTTATTTCTTCTGGACCTAATTTAGTGTCACGAGCATAAACTTCAAATTCTTTGATATGTATAGATGTGAATAAATCTTCTTCCACAACACGTCTTGAAAGAGTAATACCATCTTCATAATTATAGCCACGCCAAGGCACAAAAGCCACAACCATGTTTCTACCTAAGGCAAGTTCACCTTTATCCATTGTAGGACCATCGGCTATAACTTGATTTTTTCTCACAAAGTCGCCTATTTTTACAATAGGCTTTTGAGAAAAACATGTATCTTGGTTTGACCTAACGAAACTATCTAAATCGTACTTGTCTATCTCAAAGGTACCATCTTGAGTTTGTACCGCTATATAGATTTTATTGCTTTCTATCCTTACAACCCTACCTTCTCTTCTTGCTAAAACAGCATGTCTTGAGTACATTCCTACTTCTTTTTCCATGCCTGTGCCAACAAGTGGTGATTCTGGTGCGATAAGTGGTACGGCTTGACGCTGCATGTTAGAACCCATAAGCGCCCTATTTGCATCATCGTGTTCAAGAAATGGTATTAGACTAGCTGCTACAGAAACAATTTGTCTTGGTGAGACATCCATTAAATTTACATCCATTTTAGGTGCCATAATAAATTCACCATTTCTCATTGATGGCACATACTCTTGGGCAAAAGTTCCATCAGCATTTAAATCAACACTAGCTTGCGCTATTATATTATCTTTTTCTTTGCCTGCTGTCATATAAACAATCTTGTCTGTAACTTTACCATTTTCCACTATTCTATATGGTGTCTCAATAAATCCGTACTCATTAACCCTAGCATATATTGAAAACGAAACAATTAAGCCAATATTTGGCCCTTCGGGTGTTTCTATTGGACAAAGTCTACCATAATGGGAAGGATGAACATCGCGCACTTCAAAACCAGCTCTTTCGCGAGTCAAGCCACCAGGACCAAGCGCAGAAAGTCTTCGTTTGTGCGAAATTTCTGATAATATGTTTGTTTGATCTAAGAATTGAGATAGCTGACCTGTCGCAAAAAAATCTTTAACAGTGCTTGCAACTGGCTTTGTATTTATCACGTCATAGGGTGTTAGGTCTTCTGTATCTTTTGGCATTAATAATCTATCTTTAATAAGCCTTTGCATCCTATACAGACCTTTCCGGACTTCAGAATACAAAAGTTCCCCAATTAAGTGAACTCGTCTATTCGATAGACTATCCATATCGTCTGCCGATACTTTACCATTTTTAAATAAAATTATATGGTTAATGATCCCAAAAAAATCGTCAACCGTTAATACCCTCACATCTTTTGGTACTTCTATATTTAGCGTTTCGTTTATTTTTGCCCTGCCTTCAAGTGATAAATCATACTTAAGTGGGTCAAAAAATAAACCTGCAAAAAACTTATTAGCTTCATCAATAGAAGAATGCTCTCCTGGCCTTAATGATTTATGTAAATAAATTTTTGCTATGTTTTCGATAGGTATATCTTCTTTTAAACCTATCCTTCTTTTTTGCAACAAATCATGGTCCGCTTTCAATGTATTTATGATTATATCATCATCGAATTGACTAAATACAACCTTAAAGTTAAAATTTCCCATTAGTTTAAGTTCTTGCAAAATTTTTTGATCGATATGAGATAGAGCCTCAACAACAGAACCGTTGCTATCAATCTTCTCAGCAATGAATTTATCCAAAAGCTCATTTTCATCAATCGCTACTTCATTTACACTTAGGTTTATTAAGTCCAAAATTGTTTTTGACGTAAGTTTTTTTTGTTTTTGAGCAATAACTTTGCCATCTACAACAACATCCTCTTTTATCCTAATACCTTGCAATTTTTTGTCTATTTTTACATAAAAAGCACCATCTTTCGCATTTATCTCAATTAACTTGTATACTCTACTTAAGATATCAATATCATTAAAACCCAGTGCCTTTAAAATAACCGTCGCAGGAAATTTCTTTTTTCTATCTATCCTAATATGTAAAAGATTTTTATTGTCGGTTTCAAATTCCACCCAACTACCTTTTTCTGGTATTATTTGAGCGTAATAATTATTTTCTTTTTGCTGGGTTAGATTTTTAAATATTACACCTGGAGATCTGTGTAATTGGTTTACAATGACTCTTTCTACACCATTTATAATGAAACTACCCGATTCTGTCATTAAAGGCAATTCGCATACATAAATATCCTGTTCTTTTATGTCTTGAACGCCTATTTTGTTTCCATTAGAATCTACATCCCACAGCGTAAGCTTTACTTTTAAAATTAGCGAAGCACCGTAGGTTATACCTTTAAGCTTGCAAACCATAGAATTATATTTTGTTTCTCTTATATAATAATCAACATATTCTAATTTGATCTTTCCATGAACATCTTCAATTGGAAAAATTTCTTTAAAGGCATTTTCTAATGTTTTTTCATAATCGCTTTCCTTCTGCAAAAATCTTTCATAGGATTCTACTGCCATGCTCAGTATATCTGGCACAGGTAGTACTTCTTGAGTTTGAGCAAAATTCACTCTCATCCTGTAATCTAAGCAAAGAGGCTGCACCATAATTCACCTCATTAACACTTTATTAATATTTATTGTTGGTATAAGACACAAAAAAAAGAGAAGAGACTATAAAGCCCCTCCTTTTAAAAAAAAGAATATTAATTGATTTCTACCACTGCGCCAGCTTCTTCTAGTTTTGCTTTAATACTTTCTGCTTCTTCCTTGCTTACATTTTCTTTCACTTTGCTTGGAGCACCGTCAACTAAATCTTTCGCTTCCTTTAGTCCTAATTGTGTTAATTCTCTAACAACTTTAATAACCTGAATTTTCTTATCGCCAGCGGATTTAATAATAACATCGAACTCAGTTTTTTCTTCTGCTTTTTCCTCTGCTGCCGCGACAGGTTGTCCGCTAGCTACAGCTACCTGTGGTGCAGCTGCACTAACTCCGAATTTTTCTTCTAATTCTTTTACTAACTCTGAAAGCTCCAAAACAGTCATGTTTTCTATAAATTTTATAACATCTTCTTTTGTAATATCAGCCATCTAATCCTCCATAAATTTATTTAGATTTTTGTTCTTTTATAGCATTTAATGCATATAATGGTTTTCTTAAGACACCTGCCAAAACACTTACTAAGCCTCTTGCTGGCGCATTTAACACACCAAGCAACATAGCAAGCAAGACTTCCCTTGATGGTAATTTTGAGATTGCCTCAATCTGGTCATGATTAAAAACATTCCCATACATAACAGCTGATTTTAGCTGCAATTTTTCTATACTCTTTTCTGCTTTTAGTAACAGCTTTGCAAGAGCAATAGGATCATTGTAACTTACAGCAAAAGCATTGGGACCCTCAAGCAAGCTCAAAATATTAGACCATTTAGTATCTTGAGTTGCTTTAGCTACAAGCGTGTTTTTGATAACATTGAACGTATCGCCTAGCTCTTTTACTTGTTCTCTGATGGATTCAAGCTTTTTCACATCAACACCAGAATAATCAACTAAAAACACTGCTTGCGCATTTTCGAGATTTTTACTGACAGTACTAACAATCTCGATCTTTTTTTCTTTTTTCAAAACTCCCTCCTTTACAGACGGGCCAAGTCTCAAGCAGGCTAATTTTTAAAGCATACACGCTACCCACTATCTTTGACCTCTAAAATTTTATTTTAAATT
>JBFWJP010000020.1:0-12118 GCA_050253135.1 Desulfurella sp.
TACAAGGGAACTTGCCCTTCAAATCTCTCAAGAACTTAATTCCTTAAAAGGAATAAAAAAACTTAAAATTGTGCCTATCTATGGTGGTCAGTCTATAGATTTGCAGATATCTAAGCTTAAAGCTGGCGTTGATATAATTGTAGGCACGCCAGGCAGGATATTGGATCATATTCAAAGAAAAACAATAGACTTGTCCAATATTAACGACATGGTTTTAGATGAAGCTGACGAAATGTTGAATATGGGCTTTATCGATGATGTGGAAGAAATTTTACAACACACAAACGAAAACAAAAGGGTTTTGATGTTTTCTGCTACAATACCACCACAAATCATTTCTATCGCAAAAAAACACATGAGGAAATACGAAATTGTAAAAACAAAAAAAGACGATGTAACATCAAACCTTACGCAACAAATTTACTTTGAAGTTAATTATGAGGAGAAATTTCAAGCTTTATGTCGCATTATTGATATGCAAAAAGAATTTTATGCACTCATCTTTTGCAAAACCAAAATTGAAACAGATGAACTTGCCAACAGATTACAGGATGCAGGCTATAGCGCAGCAGCCCTTCATGGTGATATGACACAAAAATCCAGAGAAATTGTTTTAAATAAATTTAAAAAAAGAAACACAAAAATACTTATTGCCACAGATGTAGCCGCAAGGGGTATTGATATAGAAAATCTCACACACGTTATAAATTACTCAATACCAGAAAATGTTGAATCCTATATCCACAGAATAGGACGTACAGGAAGAGCTGGTAAAAGTGGCGTAGCTATTACTTTTGTTACACCAAACGAGTATAGCAGACTCATTTATATGCTAAAAACCGCTAAACTTGATATCAAAAAACAGGGTTTGCCTACAATTGATGAAATTATAAATTTTAAGATAAGTAGGATCCAAGACGAGATTGAAAGTATAATCCAAGAAAAACCAGAAGAAAAATATACAAGTTTAGCAGCTTTAGTTTTAGAACAGCACGCACCTTTAGAAACTGTTGCTGCTTTGCTTAAATATAGCTTTGGTGAAGATCTTGATGAGAAAAACTATCAGGATATTAAAGAGGTTAAACCACTTGAAGCATACTCAAAAACACGTCTTTTTATTGCCCTTGGAAGACAAGATGGCATGACGCCAAGAAAATTAATCGATTTTATAAAACAGCAAATTGAAATCAACGAAAGAGATATTAAAGACATTAAAATATTTGACAAATTCTCGTTTGTAAGTGTTCCATTTGAAGAAGCTCAAGTATTACTTCAAATATTTAAAAAAAGATCCAATACAAAAAGTTTAATAACAAAGGCAAGGGAAAAAAATGTCTAAAAATTTTAACGATAACATTAGAAATATAGCTATTATAGCACATGTTGATCACGGTAAAACTACACTTGTGGATGCTATGTTTAAACAGTGTGGAACATTCAGACAAAATCAAAATATACAAGAACGCATACTGGATAGTATGGAGTTGGAAAAAGAAAGGGGCATTACCATTGCAGCCAAAAACTCATGCGTGTTCTTTGATGGTGTAAAAATTAACATATTGGATACACCTGGTCACTCCGACTTTGGAGGAGAAGTAGAGCGTGCTTTATCAATGGTAGATGGGAGCATACTGCTAGTCGATGCTGCAGAAGGACCGCTACCTCAAACACGTTTTGTATTAAAAAAGGCATTGGAAGCAAAGTTAAAAATAATTGTTGTAATTAACAAAATTGACAGACCAGACGCAAGAGTAGATAAAGTTTTAGATGAAATATACGATTTATTCATTGATTTAGATGCAAATGATGAGCAATTGGAGTTTAGCATCCTTTATGCAATAGGCAAACAAGGCATAGCAAAAAGGAGCCTAAATAGCACCGAAAACGACCTCTCTGCGCTTTTTGAAGAAATTATAAAACAAATACCAGCACCTACCTATCAAAGCAAAGACAGTTTTTCAATGCTCGTAAGCGATCTAGGGTATTCTGATTATTTGGGTAAGCTAGCCATTGGAAAAGTATTTAGCGGCTTTTTAGATAATATTAAAACTACAACTTTTTCTTATTTTGATGCAAATGGAAATAAAAAAAATGCTTCAATAAGTAAAATACAAACATATGATGGGATAGTCTTGAAACCCATTGAAAAAATTGAAGCGGGCGATATTATCGTAGTATCTGGCATTGAAGATATTGCAATAGGCGATACCATTTGCTCAAGTGATGTAGAAAAACCACTAAAGCGTATAGTTATAGATGAACCCACAGTTTCAATGGTATTTAGCGTAAACGATTCACCTTTTGCTGGTAAAGAGGGTAAAATAGTCCAGTCACGAAACATAAAAGAACGTTTGGTTAAAGAAACGCTAAAAAATGTATCAATAAAATTTGAAGAAACAGATAATACTGATAGTTTTATCATAAAGGGACGAGGCGAATTCCAGATGGTTATACTTATTGAGCAGTTAAGAAGAGAAGGTTTTGAATTTTGCGTAAGCAGGCCAAATGTCATATATAAGTATGAAAATGGCAAAAAATTAGAACCATATGAGCATTTGTTTATAGACTGCGCTGAAGAATTTATGGGTATCGTAACACAAAAAATCCAGACTAGAAAAGGCAAAATGATTAATCTTTCAAATAATTTTAAAGGCCGCATAAGAATTGAGTTTCTTGTGCCTTCACGATCACTTATAGGTTTTAGAGATGAATTTTTAACCGATACAAAAGGTACTGGCATAATGAACTCATATTTGGAAAAATATGACGATTATGCTGGTGATATAGCTACAAGATACAGTGGATCTTTGGTAAGTGATAGGCAAGGTATAGCTGTTGCTTATGCTTTATTTAATTTGCAACCAAGAGGTCAATTGTTTATTGCCCCCAATGATCCCGTTTACGAAGGTATGATAATAGGCGAGCATAACAAAGAAACAGACTTAAATGTAAACCCATGCAAAGAAAAAAAGCTTTCAAATATGAGGGCTGCTGGAAAGGATGATAATATAATACTATCAAGCCCAAATACTATGACACTAGAAAAAGCTATAAATTTCATCAAAGATGATGAAATGGTTGAAGTAACGCCTCTATCTATTAGATTAAGAAAATCACAACTAAATGCTCAAAAAAGAAAAGCTCTAAATCACACGCACGAATCGGATTAATGTTTTAGCAATTCCACCAAATAAGTTAAAGCGCAAGTATAAGCGTATTCTCCCAACCCACTTATAACGCCTTGCGCTATATCGCTTAAATAACTTTTATGCCTAAAAGATTCTCGCTTAAATATATTTGATAGATGGACTTCTACAAACGGTATATTTACGCTTAAAAATGCATCTCTTATGGCAATGCTTGTGTGAGTAAAAGCACCCGGATTAATAATAATTCCATCTATCTTTTCAAAAGATTGATGGATCTTTTCTACAATAGCCCCTTCGTAGTTTGACTGAAAAAACTCAACTTCTACACCCAAGCTTTTGGCTAGTTTATTTATACTCTCCTCTAACTCGGCTAAAGTCAACTTACCATAAATATTTGGCTCTCTTTTTCCGAGCATATTTAGGTTCGGTCCATTTAAAACTAAAATTCTCATATCTTAGCAAATAATTTTGAGCCTAAAAAATTACCGCCTAGCAAATGCATGTGTATATGATACACTTCTTGTCCAGAATCTGGCCCATTGTTTATTACAACTCTATAACCAGTTTTATCAATACCTAATTTTTTAGCTAAATTTTTTGCAATAAGTGCCATATCCGCAACAATACCAATCTCTGATTCATCCATATCGTTAAGGTTTTCAATATGCTTTTTAGGTATGATTAAAAGATGCACAGGTGCTTTGGGATTAATATCGTAAAAAGCCATATATTTTTCATCTTCGTATTCAATTTTTGAAGGCAACTCCTTATTAGCAATCTTACAAAAAATACACATAAGAAACCTCCTATCTAAAAATCGTATCGTTTCTATCTGTGCCTGTTGCTATAATGGATATTTTTGTTTGAAGGATTTTTTCTATCTCTTCAATATAGTTTCTAGCCTCTTTGGGTAATTCATCAAATGCATTTATGCCTTTTGTGCTATTGAAACCTTTAAATGTTTTATAAATTGGTTTTACCTTTTCAAAATCACTGTTTAAAGCGGGTATGTAGTCTATTGTTTTTCCATCTAGCTCGTAGGCTACACATACTTTTATCTCATCTAAACCGTCAAGCACATCTATTTTTGTCATTGCAATCTCATCTATGCCGCTTATCATTATGGCATACTTTACAACTACCAAATCAAGCCAACCACACCTTCTAGGCCTGCCCGTTGTAGCACCGTACTCATTACCATTCTTTCTTAGGTATTCGCCTTCACTGTTTAACAGCTCTGTAGGAAAATGGCCGTTTCCTACGCGTGTTGTATAGGCTTTCATTATGCCTATAACCTTATTTAGTGCCTTATAAGGCAGTCCTGTGCCGCAAAAAGCTCCACCCGAAGTTGGGTTTGATGATGTAACATAAGGATACGTTCCAAAATCCACATCAAGCAAAGACCCTTGAGCGCTTTCAAATAGTATGTTTTTGCCTTTTTTGTGGGCATCATTTAGAAAGTAAACGCTGTCTTTTATGTATGTTTTTAATATTTGCCCGTATTCTACATATTCTTTATAAATTACATCTGCGCTTAATGGTTCTATATCGTATAGGCTGTATATTCTATTTGCGTGTTCTACATTGTTTTTTATTTTTTCTTTAAGTGTGTCTTTGTCTAGTAAATCACACGCTCTAATGCCTACCCTTGCATATTTATCTACATAAGCTGGACCAATACCCCTTCCTGTGGTGCCAATTTTTCTATCACCCAGTATTTTTTCACTATTTACATCCATGCTTTTATGATAGGGCATAACAATGTGACATCTATCGCTAATGAGTAACTTCGAATCCAATGATACGCCTAAATCTTCAAGCTGTTTTTTTTCTTCAAAAAAACTCTTTGGGTCAAATACTACACCGTTTCCAATAACACACGTTTTGCCATCATGCAGAATACCAGATGGGATAAGGTGTAAAACAAATTTTTTACTATCTACACATACCGTATGACCTGCATTGCTTCCACCTTGATAGCGTACAACAATATCAGCTTTTTCACTTAAAATATCTACAACCTTTCCTTTGCCTTCATCGCCCCACTGAGAACCCAAAACTAAGGTATTCATTTTAAATCTCCTTGGTATATAAAAAATCCATTAATTTATCCAAATTTATCGCAAAACCTGTTGCTGGTATGTATTTGCCCATAAGTTTCATTAGATTACCGTATCTACCACCTGTGCATAACAACGAATTTTCGCTAAATATATCAAAAGAAATACCACTATGGTAAATTGGGTATTCATAATAGAAAAAATCCAAAAACACTTGGCATTTTTTGTTAATTTTTTGAGAAATTTTAATTAAATCACTAACATTTTGCTCTATCGGTTCAATGTTCAATAAAGCATCAATATCCCTTAAAAAAAGCATATCAAGCATAGATCCAAATTTGCCAAGCGGCAATTCTTTTAACGATGAGAGATTTTTTTTATTAATTAAACGCAAGATAGATTTTTTTTTATCCATAAGTTTTACATCTAAATAGGAATCAAGCAATTTATCAATAATTTGACTATCAGATACCCTAACAACAAGATTTTCTATACCTACAAGATTTAGTACATCTACAGCTAAATTGATTATCTCTATATCTGTTTCAATGGAGTTTTGCCCAAAAACCTCAGCGCCTATCTGTTTAAATTCTCTTTTTAAGTTTGCATGCTGCTTTTCGTCTCTATATATGTAGTGGGCGTATGAAAATTTAGCAGGTAAATCGATATCTGCAAGCAATACGGCTAAAGCTACCTGCAGAGTCACATCTGGCCTCAAAATAATCGTTTTACCGCTATTTCTATCGACAAATTTGAACAATTTTGATTTTAATGGCTCATACAAATCCTGGTAGACATTGTCTTCGTAAATAAATGTTGGGGTTACGATTTCTTTGTAATCTTTTAAATCAAGATAGTCCATTATCTTATTTTCTACATCGCGGCGCTTGCGTGAGTAGGGGTAAAAGAATTGCAATACACCCTTTGGGATATTGTGTTTAATACTCAACAAAAATCTCCAAAGCTTTCTTTGTGCCTATACCTAGTTTGTCTATGCCAAGTTTTTTCAAGGCTATCTCAAGCGTGCCAATTGTTAATATAATATCTGGTGGGTAAAAATAACCCAAATGCGCTATTCTAAAAATCTTGCCTTTCATGGAACCCTGACCATTGGATATAGAAACGCCAAAGCTGTTCATAATATCTATAATTTGTTTTGAATCTATCCCATGGGGGGATTTAACGGCAGTTAAAGACAACGAAGGTCTTTTTGCGAAAAGCTCTAACCCCATTGATTTAACAGCTTCTTGCGTTGCTTTAGCTAAAAATTGATGCCTTTTAAAAACATTTTCTAAGCCTTCTTCCAGTATCATATTAACCGCTGCATTTAAACCCAAAACCAATGTTACAGGCGGTGTAAAATGGCCTGCTTGAGCGTTAAGCTCACCCAAAATATCAAAGTAATACCTTTTGTTTTTGTTTTGAGCAGCGATTTTTTTTGCTTTTTCACTAACAGAAGCCATCGCAAGACCAGGTGGTAGCATAAAAGCCTTTTGAGATCCAGTCAAAAGTATATCAATACCCCAATCATCTGTTTTGATATCAATGCAGCCCACAGCTGTAATACCATCTACAACAAACACGATTTCTGGGTATTTTTCTTTAAGTATTTTACCAATCTCGTCAAGGGGATGGTATACGCCTGTGGAAGTCTCGCACGCTTGCATGTAAATAGCTTTCGGGTTGTATTTTTTTACATACTCTTCAATCTCATCTGGGCTTACAAATTCACCGTATTCTTTTTTTAATACTATAGCTTGAGCCCCAAAGCGACTAACAAGCTCACTAAATCTCTCGCCAAATTTCCCAGCTTCTACAACAAGCGCTCTATCATTGTCTGACAATATGTTAGAAACAGAAGCTTCCATTGCCCCGGTACCGCTTGATGCAAAAATCACTATATCATTTTTTGTTTGAAATATTTTCTTTAAGTTTTCCCTTACCTGCTCATGCAGTTGTATGTATTCTTTTGTTCTGTGGTGTATAATGGGTGCAGCCATAGTTAATGCTATTTGTTCTGGCACAGGTGTTGGACCAGGTGTCATCAGGTATTTTTTCATAGCCTACTCCTTGTTTTAAAAAGAAATATCATTAATATTACCCAAGCAGGTTAAATGCGTTTTGTCAACGCTAATTAAATCCAAAACTTCCATTATGTCGTCAAGAGTCACTTTATCAACCTTTAAAAAAATATCTCTTGGGTCCTGATATTCATTGTAAGTCAAAAAATCATTACCTAACTTTATCATCATGCTGTTAGTGCTTTCAAGCGATAAACCATACTGTCCTTTAAAATTAGTTTTTATATCGCTAAGCTCACTTTTTGTCATGCCATTTTTCTTAAATTTATCAAGCTCTTCAACGCAAGCATCCACTAAGCTTTGTGCTTTGGTGTTGGAAGTTGAGCTAGATATATAAAAAACTCCACCTTTTTTAAAAAACATAATACTTGAATAAATGCTGTAACATAGGGATTTTTCTTCTCTTATGGATTGAAAGAGCTTAGAGCTCATATTGCCACCAAAAAAATTATTTGCTAAAAAACTTGCGTATTTTCTATCGTCGTATATGCTAAATAATTCACAACCCAAAATTACATTAGTCTGTTCAAGTTGTCTATTAATTATGTTTTTGCCAGGCACAAATTTGAACTCATAATCAGGCGATATATTGGAATTTTTAAAGTAATCTTTATAAGAAAACTCATTGATTGATTGATAGTCAAGCTTAGCGCCTTCGCCCACATAAGCAATAAGTATGTTTTCTGGCTTATAAAACTTACCCATAAAGGTCAGTAGATCTTCTCTTGTATATGAAGCAATTTGCTCTTTTGTGCCTAAAATGGGCTTTCCTACGCTTGTCGGTATAGCACTTTCAAAAAACGCATCAAAAACAGCCGACTGTGGGTCATCGTTTGATGAATTTATTTCTTCAATAATAACACCTTTTTCTTTTTCTAATTCTGATTCATTTAGTGTTGGGTTGACAACAATATCAATTAACACATCCCATGCTTTTTCGATATAATCATTCAAAACCTTTACATAAAAGCATGTGTACTCTTTTGAAGTAAAAGCGTTAATGATACCGCCTAATACGTCAATTTCTTTAGCAATATCAAAATAAGAACGCCTTTTTGTCCCTTTAAACACCATGTGTTCGACAAAGTGCGACAAGCCTTGTTCTTTCTCATTTTCGTATGCACTTCCACACTTAACAAAAATGCCAACGCTACCAACAACGCCTGATTTTTTAAGTGTCTGAAACTTCATTTTCTTCTTCTTGTTGATTTTCTAATTTAAGGGCTTTAATCGATAAGGAAACTCTACCAAACTTATCTATTCCAATAATTTTTGTAGTTACCCTATCGCCAATGTTTAATATTTCGGAAACACTTTTTACTCTTTTTGTGTCAATCTGAGATATATGTATTAAACCTTCTTGGTTTGGAGAAAATTTTATAAAAGCACCATAATCTTCTATTCGGCTTACTACACCTTCTACGATTTGACCTTCCTCTAGCTCACCGATAGATATTTTTATTAATTGTATAGCCTTTTCCAAATCATTTGTGTTGCCTGCAAAAATATTTACCTTGCCATCTTGCTCTATGTCAATTTTCGTATTTGTTTCTTCTATTATAGATTTAATTACCTTACCGCCTGGTCCAATCAAGTCTTTGATTTTATCAGCGCTAATGTTTATGACTGTAACCTTTGGTGCATATTCGGATAAATGGGCCCTATATGTTGGCATTGCTTCAAGCATCTTATTGAGTATAAAAAGCCGCGCTTGTTCTGCTTTTTCAAGTGCATACATTAAAACTTTATCGCCAACACCCTCTATTTTTATATCCATTTGAAGCGCATTAATACCATCTTTAGTACCTGCAACCTTAAAATCCATATCACCATAGTGGTCTTCATCACCCATTATATCAGTTAAAATATAATAATTATCCTCTGATTTAATAAGTCCCATAGCTACACCACTAACAGGTTTTTTAATTGGAACACCAGCGTCCATTAAAGATAATGTAGCTCCGCATACAGTTGCCATAGAACTTGAACCATTTGACTCAAGTATATCAGAAACTATGCGTACGGCATATGGGAACTCTGTTTCGTCTGGAATTACAGGCTCAATAGCCCTTTTAGCCAAAGCACCATGACCAATTTCTCTTCTTCCTGGTGCTCCAAGACGCTTTACCTCCCCTACACTGAATGGTGGAAAATTATAGTGAAGCATAAATCGCTCAAATGTTTCACCACCAATATTATCTATAATTTGCATATCGGTTTTAGATCCAAGCGTAGTTACAACTAAAGCCTGCGTTTCGCCTCTTGTAAAAACAGCAGAGCCATGCGTCCTTGGCAGAACACCAATTTCACATGTAATTGGCCTTATATCATCAAGCCCTCTACCATCAATCCTGACACCCGTTGATATAATTTTATCCCTTACTAAATTTTTTATAATACCTTCAAAAGCTGCTTTTAACTTTGCTTCAAAATTTTCTTCTTCACTAAACTCTTCTTTTAATTTAATAAACGCCGTTTTAAATATAGAATCTATTTTTTCATGCCTTTTTTTCTTATCGGTTATATTAAGAGCCTCTTGAAGCTCATCTATACATAAAGCTTCCATTGATGTCAAAATACTATCGCTAACAACCATAGGCTCGTATTGTCTTTTTGGCTTAGCAGCATCTTTGATGATTTTTTCTTGTAAATCAATAATCTTATTAATAACTTTTTGTGCATAAGATATGGATTCTACCATATCTATAGTAGATACCTCAACTGAGCCAGACTCAATCATATTTATAGCGTTCTTGGTGCCCGCTACGATTAAGTTTAAAGAAGAATCTCTAAGCTCTGACTGCGTAGGTAGAGGTATAAATTCCTTACCCCTTAAGCCAATTCTGCATGCTGCAACTGGCCCGAAAAACGGTATATCAGAGATATTTAAAGCGCAAGAAGCTGCTAAAACTGATGCAACAACAACATCATTTTCCTGGTCGGCAGATATTGTAGTAACAATAACTTGTGTCTCTTGCTTGTAATCTGATGGAAACAAAGGCCTAATGGATCTATCTATAAGTCTTGACACAAGTGTTTCGTAATCACTGGGCTTGCCTTCACGTTTTACAAAGCCACCAGGTATTTTGCCAATTGCATAAAACTTTTCCTGATAATTAACAGTTAATGGAAAAAAATCCAAAAATTCTTTTGGGGGTTCCTTTGATGAAACTGCGGTAGCTAAAACTACCGTATCGCCAATCGATACCACACAAGCACCATCTGCCTGCTTTGCCCACTTTCCCGTTTGAATCGATATTTTTTTACCGTATATATTATCTTGTACTTCAAACATACTATATTTGACCTTTTACCCTTAATCCTAACTCTTTAACTACTCTTTTAAATTCTGTAAAATTGTATTTTTCTAGGTATTTTAATAATCTTCTTCTTTGGTTAACAAGCCTTAACAAACCTCTGCGTGTTTGGAAATCTTTCTTATAGTTTTTTAGATGTTCTGTTAAATAGTTTATGCGCTCAGTTAAAAGCGCAATTTGCACAGATACAGAACCACTGTCTTTTTCACCAGAACCGAATCTTTTAATTATTTCTTCTTTTTTTTCCTTAGTCAACATACACAACTCCTTTTCTTCATCTTAGCGTACATTATACTCGATATTATCTACTTTGTAAAGAATAATTAAAACAAACCGTTACTTTTACAAAAATCAAACATACTCTTTAATGCAAACTTTGCCTTTTCTAGTTTTGACAAAGGCGCTTCAATCAAACCAAAATTTGGCCCCATAGGCTGTAGAGTGTCTTTTGGCTGGCTAATGTAATTAACCAAAGCCCCAAGCATAGTATTTGAAGGCAGTGATATTAAATTAAGACCCTTTAAAAGCCTTGATATATTTATACCTACAAATAACCCACTGGCAGCGCTTGCAATGTAGCCCTCAACACCTGTTATTTGGCCTGCAAAGAAAATATGTGGCAATTTTTTTAAGTTTAGATATGGCGTTAACAGATTTTGAGATTGCAAATATGTATTTTTATGCATTGAACCTAGCTTTACAAATTCTGCATTTTTCAACGCTGGAATTAGCCTAAATACCCTTAATTGCTCTTTGTAGGTTAGCTTTGTTTGAAACCCTACCATTGATAGTATCGTACCTGAAGTATTTTCTTTTCTTAGCTGTACCACAGCGTAAGGCTTAAAACCATGCTTTTTTAAACCAACAGGCTTCATAGGTCCAAAGCGCAACGTGTTAAAACCTCTTTTTGCTAACTCTTCAATGGGCATACAGGCTTCAAAAAAATGTGGCTTTTCAAAATCTTTATATGCTACACATTCAGCTTTTATCAATTCATTGTAAAACTCTTCGTATTCTTCTTGTGACAATGGGCAGTTAAAATAATCTGAGCCTTCTTCATACCTGTTTGCAAAGAACCCTTTGGAAAAATCCACACTTTGGGCTATTATATGGGGTGCAATTGCATCGTAGAAATACAAATTTTCCTTGCCCGTAATGTTTAAAATTTCGTTTTCTAGGTCTTTTGAAGTCAATGGTCCACTTGCTATAACCACTAAATCATATTCAAAAGGCAATTTTTTTATCTCTTTTCTTACAACATTTATATTTGGATGTTCTTCAATTGTTTGTGTGATATTTTTAGCAAATATAGTCCTATCTATAGCTAAAGCCCTCCCTGCTGGCACCTCGCAGGTTTTTGCCACAGACATTACTATAGATCCAAGCAACTTCATTTCTTTTTTAAGTAAACCTGCCGCTGTTTTTATGGATTTTTCACCAAAAGAGTTAGAACAAACAATTTCACCTAAATAATCTGTAGTATGAGCTGGCGTTTGTTTTATGGGGCGCAT
>JBFWJP010000021.1:0-12018 GCA_050253135.1 Desulfurella sp.
AAACTTTGGGTAGTAATTGGCAGGCAGCATCTCACCGTGCGTGTATATGTCTACACCAGAATCTTTAGACTGCTCAAGTAGCTCTTCCATATCTTTTAAGTCATGGCCTGAGATTAGTATGCCTGGCTTATTTCGCGTGCCTATATTTACCTGAGTAATTTCTGGGTTACCGTATGTAGCCGTGTTTGCCCTATCTAAAAGTTCCATCGTTTTAACCGAAAACTCGCCTGTTTTCATAACAAGCGCAATTAGCTCGTCTGCATTTAAATTTTTTGTCAAATTTGCAAGCGTATCTACCATAAAACTCGTAATTGACTCATCTTCAAAAGCCAAAACACTTGCATGATCATAATAGGCTGCCATACCTTTTAGACCATACACAATGAGTTCTTTTAGCGATCTTATATCTTCATTTGGTTCGCTTAAAACTCCTATGTTTTTAGAAAACTCAAGCGCTTTTTCTTTAGTTTCAAACTCATAAAGGTTTGCTTTGGGTGCGCTTTTTCCTTTAGAGGCTAAAAATGAGTTGAGCAATTTAGCCTGGTTGTTCGTCTGCTTAATCTGCTCTATGACGCGCTCGTCATCAAAATTGACATTGGTAATTGTCATAAACAAGCTTTCGGATATAAACTTCCCAATAGGTTTTGGATTATACCCACTTGCTATAGCTTCTTTAGCAATAACCGACAGACCTTTCAAATTATAAATCAACACATCCATTAAATCAGATGTGTGGTCTTCTTTACCGCACACACCTTTTTGTACACTGCAACCTACACCGTGCATTGCTTCTTGGCATTGATAACAAAACATTGCCATAAACTACCTCCTTTTTACCTTCTTAATTTACAGTTTAGCGATTATTTTTTAAAATAAATTGATTAATGTCAAAAAACATGACAAAAATTATCAACTTATTCTAAAACTTCGATTATACAGAATTGACAGCCTCTACTCTTCCAGATCTCCTACTATTTTAAATTTCTCAAGTACCCTATCATCATGTGGAGCATCTTCAAGCTCGTCTGTCAAATCTGCCCCTGCAGTGTGCTCACCCATATGATCACCACCTACCCACATGCCAGAATCGCTAACATCATAAACTTTGCCTTTATAAGCCACATAAGAAGGCATTCCGTTTTCGCCATTGTATTTTTTTAATTCATCTTTAGTCATAAATTAACCCTCCAATGATATAGATTCTGTCGGACAGGATTCTTTTGCTTCTTCGCAACAGTTTGCATCGCAATTGTCGGCTATTACACGTGCTTTTGAACCATCTTCATTCATCTCAAAAACCTCTGGACACACATCTACACATACGCCACAGCCTATGCATGTTTGTTCGTCAATTACAGCTCTCATAAATATGCCTCCTTTTTAAATAAACTTACTCTTTAACTCTTCTATTTCTTTTTTAAGTTGTTTCTTTTCTAAAAAGCTTTGCGTTACGTCTCTAATGATCGCACCAAAACCTAGTAATTTTGAGTCTTGTTCGACAATTGCTATACTAAAATCAATGGATAAAGATTTGTTGTTTTTTCCTATAGCAGGCACAGATAGCAAATCGTCCGAATATTTGCTGCTTTTTGACTTTACAGCATTAAAAAAACCATCCCAGTGCCTTTTTCTGTATTTTTCTGGTATTATAATATCAAGACTCTGGCCTAGAGCTTCTTTTTCGCTATATCCAAAAATCTTTTCACAGCCTCTATTCCAAAGTCTTATAATACCTTGCGTATCGCAAAACAACACACCATCGCCTACACCGTTAAAGATCGATTCTAAAATCTGGCAATTTTGACTCATACTTCACTCCTTTCAATGTATTCTATAAGTGCTTTTGCGTTATTTAATGGGCTTTTGGATGAATAAACAAGCGTTACTATTTGGTTTTTTGCCCTTTCTAAGATAATGTCTAAAAATTCTTTTTTATCTTTTAATTCATCAAAGTAACGCTTTTTAAACTCTTCCCATTTAACTTCATCGTGCGCATACCATTTTCTTAGCTCACTACTTGGAGAAACCTCTTTGAGCCATAAATCTATATGTGCTTTTTGCTTTGAGATGCCTCTTGGCCAGAGTCTATCAACCAGTATCCTATAACCGTCTGATTCTTCGTAATGCTCATATGCACTTTTTAGCTTTAGCATACCCCACCTGCTCTAAATTAGCTCATATTCTTCGTTTATGTGAAATACCATAACAGCCCTTGCCCACTCAAAACGTGATTTTATTTTTTCAAAACGTTTTCCTTCAAATTCAAACACTGCAGTGCCTTTTAGTAAAAAACCTGCTCCCATATGATTTATTCCCATAACTTCTTTTGAGCCTATAATCATTTGGACTTCGCTGCCGTTTTGGATATTTTCTTGTGTCTTGTACAACCCGCCTACAGGAATTAAAAAATTATTATCTTCAACTTCTATGTAGCTGTTCCATGTTGATACCATATGAATACCATCTCTACCATTTGTAACAAAAGGTGCAGGACCCTCATATTTTAAAATCTCAAGTATTTTTTCATTCATTTGCTTTGCCTCCTATTCTAATATTCCAATTTCGCGGTGCTTATCTGCAATTTTTTTAGCTAAAGCAGCTATTTGCTCAAAGTCTTTTGGCTTCGGCTTACCTTTTATGTATACTGGCTCAAATAACTCAACATTTAAATTAGCAAGATTGCTTTTAATGTGCTCGACACCTTTTGCGCCCCAACCAAAAGAGCCTATTATACCCGCAAATTTGGTCTTTGGCCTTAGAGCATTTGCAAGATATGCGGTTGAAATTATTTTAGGATGAACACCTGCTAATACAAAAGGAGAGGCAAAAACAACAGTTGCAGCATCTACAAGATCCATAGCAATCTCTCCAAGACTTGCTTCAGCAATATTGTATGGTCTAGCATAGACACCTTGCTCAATCAAAACATCAGATAAATAGTCCACAAGCTCTTTAGTGCTGCCGTGCATTGATATATAGATTATTAAAGCTTCATTATCTACATTATCTGATATCCATTTTTTGTGGGCGTCAATAATAAATTGAGGATTTTTATATATTACGCCATGGCCAGGCAAAATCATGGAAGGATTTAGTTCTTCTACTTTCTGAACGTTTTTTTGAATATTTTTTCTAAATGGCATCATAATTTCTGCATAGTAGCGCTTTGCACCTTCATAAATTAGCTTTTCATCTTTTGGTCCAAATATTCTGCTTGTTGCTATATGAGAACCAAAAAAATCGCAGGTAAATAGCATCTTTTCTTCTACTAAATATGTAGACATAGTCTCTGGCCAATGAACCCAGGGTGTAAAAATAAACTGCAAGGTTTTATTGCCTAAAGACAGCGTATCGTTATCATTTACAGTAATAAATTTATCTTCCTTAACCTCAAGCAAATCTATAAGAAGTGCTTTACACTTTTCATTTGTAACTACCTTGGCATTTGGATATTTTTCCAATACTGCAGGTATCGAACCAGAATGATCCTGTTCTGCATGATTTGCAATAACATAGTCTATTTCTTTAACATTCAATACATCTAAATTCCTTAAAAGCTCGTGCGTCTTGCACGGATCAACGGTATCAATTAAAGCCGTTTTTTGAGAACCAAATACAATATATGCGTTATAGCTAGTGCCTTTTGGCAACTCTAATAACTCATCAAAAATTGGCCTATCCCAATGTCTGGAACCTACATAATAAATACCTTCGATTACTTTCTGAACAGCCATTATATGCCTCCTTTAAAAAAACACGATATTACTACCAAAATAAACCAGCTTTTTTTAACTTCAAGATACATTCTTTACCCAAAGTGCTTTTCATACACTGGATAAAGCTGTAACTCTTCCTTTGTCATTCTAATTTTCAGCATGCTATAAATCTTTCCAAAGTCTCTTGCAAATTGAATGTTGTCTGAAATACCCGCTTTATATAAATCAAAGAAATTAATTACATCTTTAGAAATATCCTCCATTTCTTTTTTAAACTTTAAAACATTTTCTTCTACATTAACGCCTAAATTTTTTGCTTCATCAAATTTTGAGTAAACCAGTTTATCTTCTTTGTCTAAATGCGACAAAAACAAATTTTTGCTTTCAAAAAGTTTTTCTTTTGCGTCTTTTTCACCTATATTGCGCAACTCATCAAGCAAAGAAAAAAGTTTTTTGTGCTCTTCTAAAAGCTCATTAATAAGCTTACTCATACTTAATCCTCCAATTTAATTTTTAATATTGTATATCTTTAAATGTAAAAGTATTTGACTTATGTCAAACATTAAAACAATAAACTTATTAATACTATTGACAAATCAATAAGTTATAATATAATTACAAATATGTTAAAATTACGAGATACTATAGGCTATCTAAAGTCAACAAAACTTTTATTAAATCTTGAAAACGAAGAGGTTTATGATAAAATTGCTCAAAATCTCCATGAAAAAAAATTTTTTAAATCAGAGCATATCTTTATGCAAAACGAAAACGCCAACAACATTTATTTCGTAAAAAAAGGTGAAATAGAAGTTTACAAAATATCAAATAGCGGTAAAAAATTTACAGTTAATATTCTAAAAGAAGGTGATGTTTTCTGTTTGTCGGCTGGAATAACAGGAAAATATCTATCGAACGCATTTTCAAAAAAAGAAAGCATATTGTATAACCTTAATAGTAAGATATTAAATTCATTAATAAGAAAATATAATTCTTTCTCCCAAATTGTTATACATCATATAGCTTTACGTGCAGCTGCCTTTTCTGCCTCAATTGAGAGGGCTATCTTAATGGATGCATTCACATGTGTTGTTTCTTTAATCCTGAGTTTGCAAAAAAACAATATAGTGCACTCCACACAGGATGAAATTGCTTCACTAAGCGGGATTTGCAGAGAAACAGTTTCTAGGCTTTTAAAAAATCTTAAAAAATTAGACTGCATATACACTTCAAAAGGCAAAATCTGCATTAAAGATTTAGAAAGACTAAAAAAATTTTGCGAATAAATATACGGGGAGGACTCCCCGTAAAAAATACAATTGGAAGTCAAGTATAAAAAAAAGGCTTTTTTAATAATCACCACCATAAGGATTTGGAGTAACCCACCTTATTTTTATTCCGTTACCAACATCTATAACTTTAGAAGACGATTTGGCTTTTGTTGGTTGTGATGGTGGTTTCGAATTTTTTGATTGTTCGGTTATTTGTGCTGGTGGTTGATTTACTTCATTAACATTAGTCTCACTTAAGGGTTTAGTCTGAATCTGAATAGAATATATAGATTTTGCACTTTCATCTAAATTAATTACTTGGGTTTTGCCAGACTGATATTTGATTATTATACTGTCTGCGAAGCAATTGCTTGCCTGGGAAAACCCAAGCAAGCAACAACAAATACTTAAAACAGTTTTTTTAAACATAATTTATTTCCTCATCAAAATACAAGTTGAAACATCATTCTAAATGTATTAAAACCCGTTATAGTATAAGGAGCTGCCACGCTCATCAAACCTGTTGGTTTGTCAAAGTCTGTCCTTAAATACTCCGCTGTAATTCTCACATTTTGGCCTTTGATGTAATAGTTTAAGCCACCAGAATATTCTTTAATTACTTGATTGGTTATACCAAGTAATTTAGCAAAATTCCATCTTTGATAGCCAATGTAAGGCTGAATTCTACCTTCTTCGCCAATTTTAAAATCCGGCATAAATGCAAGCTGGGCTAGATAGCCGTGCTTTTGACCATTTAATCCTGCAATGTATGTACTTTGATCGGCTGGATTTTGATTTGTTTCATATGCGTTATCAAAATTCACTGCTAAATATTGAGCTGTGGTAGTCAATGTACCTATATTTTCAAATGGATACTCAAACATTAAATCTGCGGCAAAGGCTTTCATATTAGCCGTATCGTCATTTATAAGTTGGTTTTTTGCAGGTTGAGCTGGCATAATTATTTTTCCAGTTGATGGATCATATACGGCTGGTACATAACCATAGGTATAAGAATTTGAGTAAGAGTTGTAATTTGGTGCATTTACATTTTTATACACTGCATTTGGTTGAAACATAGCGCCTACACCGATTGTTAATATTTTCTTTTTACCAAAGTAAGTGCCAAGATAACCACTGCCTCCTGGCTCTGGATCTAGGAATGAATAATGCACCCTAGCTATATACATCAAATTTGTATTCGAAGGCTGAGGAGAAGTTACACCGCTAACACCACTTGGCATATAGCCCATTTTATTTGGAACAGTAACATTGGTTGGTGAGTTTAAACTCCAGTTAGCTGAACCTTCCCTACCTTGCATTGCAGCAAGCCAGTATTTTAAGTGATCTTCAAAAAATGTACCCCAAAAGACTACACCAAAATTCCTTGAAAATGTTTCTGCTGAATTACCATATGGTGTATAAACATACATTGACCTGTCCATCTCAAGCGGGGCAAAACAGTCAATTAGGTTTTCTCTAGTAAGCGGTATTTTTGTTAAACCAAGTTTCATTTTCAGGTGATCAGAAAAATTACCAATAATGTAAGCGTCTATGATTTTTACACTCCTATCGTTTGGGTCATTTACAGATGAATCTTTCATATAACCAAGAGCAGATTTTGTCGTTGTTGGGTTACCACATGTCTGAAATTGCGCACCCCATGTCTCATTTATCATGCCTTGAAGTGTTAGCCTCATTCTCTGAAAATGCATATCGTTTCTACTTCCTAAACCATTTGGTCCAGAACCAATATTAGTGTACTCTGAAAAAAACTGCAATTTAATATCAGCCGCTAAATAGCCATTATCACCAAAATCAATTACCGGCCCAGCAAAACTTTTGACTGCACTTGATGCTAATAGCGCCCCACCTAGAAAGAGACTTAAAGCTATTCGCTTAAACTTTTTTCGCATAAACACCTCCCTAAAAATAAATTTGTTATTTTTACTCTATCTTTCTGATGCCGTATTTTAAATGATTAACCTCACAAACAAAATGTGATAAATGTCACAAATCTATATATTGACATATTTGAATATAATGATATATTTGACAAAGGAGGTTTATATGCTTGATAAGTTTGTTAGCAATATAAAAGCCTTATCGGACCCAAACCGATTAAGGATTTTGAATCTACTTCTTCAAAGAGAGCTTTGTGTATGCGAAATAATGCAAATTTTGGATATTAATCAGCCAAATGTTTCCAATCACCTTAATATGCTTAAACTAAACGGTTTTATCAAAGTAGTAAAGAAAGGTAGATGGTCTTATTATTCCATAAACCCAAAAAAAGGAGATCTGATTGGTGATATATTAAAATTGATAAAATACATACAAAACGACGAAATTATACTCAGTGATAATCAAAAACTCAATAATCTAAATAAAGATTTATGTAAAATTGGAGGATAATGAATGCTAAGAAGTGCTATTGAAAAGCTACATAACTTTAGACTACTGCCTATCTTTGTAATTATATCTATGGTTATTGGAATAGGCATTGGAAAACTCTACGGAATATCAAATTTTACTGTCACACCACCAATTGATGCAATAATTGCTATATTTAAAGGGCATTATGAGTTTAACCTGCCAAATATATTAGCCTTAGGCATAGTAGTAGGTCTTTTTATGATGATTTATCCTGCAATGGCAAAAATTAAATTCGAGGATTTAGGAAAGGCTGCAAAGTCTCCAAAGCAACTTTTTTTAGTCATGTTCTTTGATTATGCCATAGCACCTTTTTTAATGCTTCTCCTGGCTAAAATATTCTTAAGCGGTGATCCTAATTTATATACAGGGTTGGTGTTATACGGTATAGCCCCATGTATTGCCATGGTTATAGTTTTTACTTATCTAGCAAAAGGCAATACACCACTTGCAATCGTACTTGTAGCGGTAAACTCAATTATACAGATGATTTTACTGCCAATCTATGCCAAGTTTCTCTTGGGAAATATTAACTTTAGTGTAACTATAGTTGCCGAAAGCGTTATTTTATATTTAGGTCTACCCCTTATTGCAGGTATTTTAACAAGAATGCTAGGCGTTAAGAGAAAAGGGGAACAGTGGTTTGAGAAAATAAAATTTTATCTTGACACCATGTCTATTATTGGCTTGCTTTTAACGCTTATTGTAATGTTTGCCTTAAAAGGAGACCTGATTTTGAAAAATCCGTTGTTTGTTGTGCAAATGGCAATCCCAATGACAATTTTCTTTTTTATTATGTTTATTAGTGCTTATTTGGTAAGCTGGAAATTTAAACTAAACTATGAAGACTCAGTTGCTGTTGCGTTCAACTCTACAGGAAGAGATTTTGAGATAGCAATCTCCATTGCAATTACAGCTTTCAATCCAATAGTGGCACTAGCCACCGTCATTGGCCCTCTCATTGAGGTGCCTGTAATGCTTGCACTTGTATGGTTTGCAGCCAAAACAAAATCTAAATTATTTGGGTGAAATTTATGAAAAGAAAAAGATTGTGTCACTGCTGGTGGGATGGTTGGGGATACACAGTTTTAAGATAATTTTCTTAATTTCGGAGGTGATTTATGTCAAAAAACTGGTATCCCATTATAAATTATGAAAAATGCACAAAGTGTTTGGAGTGCGTAAAGTTTTGTCCACACGATGTATTGGTTGAAGAAGATAGCAAACCTGTTGTAAAGAATCCAGACCTTTGTGTTGATTATTGCAGAGGCTGCCAAAAAGGCGCGTGTGACTTTGGCGCTATATCTTATGGAGGTGCTTATGCAACCTAAAAAAGGATTCTTATTATGCGTGTGCCAAGGAACATGCCCTTCATTTCACAGCATGAATGTATTTGAAGTGTTAAATGAATTAAGAAAAGACAAAATATTTGATTTTGTGGCGCTGCACCCTCAACTATGTGCAGATGATGGCGATGAATTTTTAAAAACACTCCTTGCTAATAAAAATATTAATGAAATCTACATAGCTGGATGTGATCCTAGGATGCAGCAAAAGATGTTTAAAGATGCAATGAAAGAAGCTCAATTTGATAATTTAAAACATCATGCTGTCGATATTAGAAACATGGACACAGCTCAAGCAATTGATGCTATAAAAAAATTAGCAAATGAAAAAGTTAAATAAAAAAGGAGAGAAAAAATGCAAAACCCATCTGTAGATGAAATCTTAAGTTTCATGGCAAAAAAATTAGGCGGCCAAGAAAACATACCAAATGCAATACGCTATGCAAAAGTTTGTGCTCCAGAACTTATTTACCATGTGGCTTTCAGCTCAAAAAATAGTGTTGGAGATGAAAATTCACCATTTGATGAAAAAACACGCACCCTAATCTTTCTTGCTGTAGCGTTGGCTATGAAAGACACAGAATGTATAAAAACACAGCTAAATGCGGCTCTAACTCTTGGAGCAACAAAAGAAGAGCTAATTGCCCTAATCAAAATAGTAAAACATGCTGCTCACTCAAGCGTTATAGGCTTCGCAGAACCCATCTTAGAAATCCTATCTAAATAGCCCCTTTGGCAATATTGGGATATCCCAGTATTGCCAAAATATAAATTTTTCTTGACTAAATTGTAATTGTTATAATATAATAACCCAAGTAATTTATCGGAGGTTAAAATGAAAAAGAGCAAAAAGATATTTTTTGGTATCATTGTAATAATTGTTTTGGTTGCAATCTTTTCTATTATTAGAAAAAAACACGAATTATCTAGCTTTGAAAAACCCACAAGATATCCCTTAGTGGTTGATAATTTACATTTAAAGTATATAATTTAATTATAAAATTGTTTTGTGTAGCGTTGCTGTGCGCGTTTTTTTTAGTTAGTTGCACCAAATCCAACAAAAAGGCAACATATTTGTTGACACAAAGCGAAGGCGGCTGGTTGCCCTAAACCTAAGGCTTGGACATCTGTAGTAAATAATTTTTAGGACGAATAAAGATCACTGGCTAATAAGCAACATACTTTTGTTATATTGTTGATAACCTCAAGGTATAATTCCAATTTTTTTTACTTGAAATAACCCCTTGCGGTTATTATATTTTTATTGATTTTTAATAAAAGAATGTTTTTTAGGAGGTCAAGTTATGCAACAAAGGAAATTGGGTAAATTAGGTCTTACAGTATCAACAATTGGACTTGGTTGTATGGGGATGTCTGATTTTTATGGGAAAACAGACGATGAAGAATCCATCAGAACAATTCACAGGGCAATTGAACTTGGAATCAATTTTTTTGATACATCGGACATGTATGGCCCTTTTAAAAATGAAATTTTAGTGGGGAAAGCATTAAAGCCATATAGAGATAAGGTAGTAATTGCCACAAAATTTGGCATAATGAGGAATGAAAAAGGTGAATGGCTTGGAATAAATGGTAGGCCTGAATATGTAAAGAAAGCTTGTGAAGACAGTCTCAAAAGGCTTAATATAGACACAATTGATTTATATTATCAGCATAGAGTTGACCCGAATACGCCTATAGAAGAGACAATAGGAGCAATGTCAAGATTAGTAGAAGAAGGGAAGGTGAGGTTTTTGGGTTTATCAGAAGCTGCAGCTTCCACAATTAGAAGAGCCAATAAGGTTCATCAAATTACTGCTCTGCAATCAGAATATTCTTTGTGGGTAAGGGATATTGAGCAGGAGATACTACCCACAATAAGGGAGCTTGGAATCGGTTTGGTACCATATAGCCCATTAGGAAGAGGTTTTCTTACAGGCAAAATAAAGAGCACAGATGTTCTTGATGATAATGACTTTAGAAAAAATGCGTTCCCAAGACTTGAGGAAGAAAATCTTAAGAAAAATCTTGAAATAGTAAATATGCTTGAAGAATTGGCTAAAGAAAAAGGGTGTACCACTGCTCAACTTGCATTAGCTTGGGTCCTTTCACAAGGGGATGATATAGTGCCTATACCAGGGACGAAAAGGGTACAATACCTTGAGGAAAATGTGGGAGCCGTAAATGTAAAACTTGCCTCTGAAGATATGAAAAAGATAAATGATACTATTCTTGCCAAACCGGTTGCAGGGGAAAGATATAGGCCAGAAATGATGCAGACTACAAACAGATAAGAGAGGATACAAATATAACCTATTTTCACAATAAGGGGGAAAAGATGAGATTAAAAAACAAAAAAGCTTTAATAACAGGAGCAAGCAAGGGGATCGGAAAGGCTGTTGCCTTGGGATTAGCAAAAGAGGGTGCAGATATTTTTATAACTGCCCAAAAAGATATTGATGGTCTTAATGAGACAATGGAAGAGGCAAAAAAGTTAGGTGTAAAAGCCACCTGCGGGTTGTATGATGCTTCTTGCTTTAAGGATGTAGAAAGGCTAATGGATGAAGTGGAGAAGTCCTTTGGAAATCTTGATATACTTGTAAATAACGCTGGAATTATAAAACCGACTCCGTTTTTAGAGCTTAATCCTGAACAGTTTGAAAAAACTTTAAAAGTTCATTTGTTTGGCACATACTATCACACATGGCTTGCAGCAAAAAGATTTATGATACCTAATAAATCTGGTAAGATAATTAATCTCTCAGCTCCTGCTGCATTCAAAGGGTCTATGGGAGTGGTCGATTATGCGTCCGCCAAAGGTGGCATTGCCGCATTTACAAAAAATGTGGCAAAAGAGTTTTTACCATATAATATTCAGGTAAATGCAGTGGTGCCAATTGCAGAATCAAGGATGACAAAGGATCTCGCTGTATTTTACAGCAAACGGTTTGGAGAGGAAGTGGGGGCAAAGCTTCTATCTTTACCATCTCCAGACAATTTAGTTGGGGCATTTTTATTTTTTGCAAGCTCAGATTCAGATTATGTAACAGGACAGATTCTAACAGCAGATGGAGGGTGGATAGGCTAACTAATTTGTATTAAGTCTTTTTTTGTCTATCTTTTGAAAAAAAAAGCATATGGATCTGTCTATAGTTGAAGTCTATCCAATTAGCCTTCTATAGAAAGATCCTGTGCTAAATAGCCATTGATGTGGAGTAACTTGTTTTGATGGTAGCAATGACTGCAAGGCTC
>JBFWJP010000022.1:0-11582 GCA_050253135.1 Desulfurella sp.
TGGTCATATCCCTTAAAAGGATTAAAAATCATCTGCTTTATGTAGGGTTTTATATTTTCAATATCTCCTAAAACAAACAATGCTCCTACTGATTTTCCTTCTCTGCCTTGATTAGCTAGCTCAAGTGCAATCCGAAGTACTTTTTCAAACACTTCAGGTCTGATGATTTCGCCAAAATCTATATTTTCCCTAAATAACAACAACTCTTTTTCTTTTTCAATTTCTAGGTAGATCATGCTGTCGATGTTGTTTAAGCCAGTTAGTGCTATTAGTTTTGAATCTTTAGATAAAATATTTACCGCAAGGGCCATAACTATAGCTACTTTGAGTTTATTTGTTCGTGTAAAAATTATATTTGGTACTATAATGCTTGGTATGTTATTAAAATTTTCCAACTTATCATGATTTTCTTCTTCAATTTCTGCTCGTTTAAAAACAATTATTTTTTTTATATCTTTTTTTACAAAATCATCTATATCTAGCTTTTTTATATCACTGTAGTATACAAGCAGGTTTATGCTTTTATCCGACTCAATTATATTGATCGCACTATTTAGAATTTGTTCGCCTATCGGCATCATTTTCTTCCTTCTTTTTTTCTTCTGCGTTTTGTTTTTTTAAAAAAGCAACATCTAAAGTAAAATCCGGACAGTACCTATTTTCTACAATTTCTTTTTTTGCGCAAAACTCTCTCCACGCACAAATAAGGCAACTTTTATTTTCCATATTTTAATTATACACAACAAATGTAATTTTGCAAAGCTTTAAACTACAAAATTACATATACATCAAGGCTTTATTGATAGCATCTAAGTAAGCTTTTGCGCTTGCTTCTATAACATCTGTGGCAACGCCTCTACCCAGTATATTTTTGTCAATATTAGAAAAGTACACTTTTACGATTGCTTCTCCTAAGGCCTCTCTACTTTCCGTTATTGATTTGATTTCATAAAACTTTAGCTGTCCTTTTACGAATGTAATGCGCTCTAGTGCTTTGTATACTGCGTCTACTGGCCCATCACCCAATGCTGCGTCTTCAAAAATCTCCCCATTTTTAGAGAGCTTTATTGTAGCAGTAGGCGTGATATTTGTGCCTGAGCTGACCTGCAGGCTCACAATTTCGTATACAGATGGACTAAATTTTATTTTATCTTCAACAAGGGCATGTAGATCTTCATCGTATACCTCTTTTTTCTTATCAGCAAGGACTTTAAATTTTTCAAATATATCTTCTATTTGCTCTTTGGTTAACTGATAGCCTAACTCAATAAGCCTTTTTTCTAAGCCATGTTTACCAGAGTGTTTTCCAAGCACTAAAGAGCTTGAATCAATACCTACATCTTCTGGCTTCATTATCTCATATGTACTTTTTTCTTTGATTACGCCGTCTTGATGTATGCCCGCTTCATGTGCAAAGGCATTTTTGCCAACTATAGCTTTGTTGCGCTGTATGTCAATACCTGTTAGCTTGCTTACAAGTCTACTTGCTCGATAAATTTCTTTTGTGTTGATATTTGTTGATACTTTATATATATCGTTTCTAACTTTAATAGCCATTACGATTTCTTCCAATGAAGCGTTGCCTGCACGCTCGCCTATGCCATTTATTGTACACTCTACTTGGTCTGCTCCAGCCAATACTGCAGATAAGGAGTTTGCAACGGCCATACCCAAATCATTGTGACAATGTACAGAAATTTCGGCTTTATCAATATTTGGCACATTGTTTTTTATGTATTTTATAAGATCTGCATATTCTTGCGGTGTGGTGTATCCTACTGTGTCTGGCAGATTAACAACACAAGCTCCTACATTAATGACACTTTCAACTACTTTGCAAAGGTAATCCCAATCTGATCGTGTTGCATCTTCTGCTGAAAACTCTACTTCTTCGCATCCGTTTCTTGCAAATTTTACAGCATCGACAGCCGCTTCTAATACAGCATCATAGCTCATTTTGAGCTTCTTTTCTACATGTATGGGGCTTGTTGCAATGAATGTATGTAGTCTTTGGCGCGGTGCTGGTTTTATTGCTTCAAGTGCTTTTTCGATGTCTGGTTTTACTGCTCGAGAAAGCGAAGCTATAGTAGAGTTTTTTATTGTTTTTGCTATGGTATTTATTGCTTCAAAATCCCCTGGGCTTGCTGCAGCAAACCCTGCTTCAATAACATCAACGCCTAATTTTTCAAGCTGTTTTGCAATTGCGATTTTTTCCTCAATATTTAAACTTGCGCCTGGTGATTGTTCTCCATCCCTTAGTGTTGTGTCAAATATTTTTACTATCTTCGAGCTCATGGTTAAACCTCCCCTTTTTAAATAATTTTATTACTAACTCTATTGGTCCTGATAGCGCATAAGACATACCGATTAACGGTACAAAAATATAAGGTTTGTAAATTACAAGAGACAAAATTAGTAGTATAAGAACAAAAATCCTAATAGAAATTTTACCTTCCAATTTAACCTTTTTAAAGCTCCTGTACTTTATTGTACTAACCATCAAAAACGAGATTATATAGACGCTGACAAGTAGAAATATTTTATAATCTTTATACTCAATATTAAAATGTAAAATAGACAATATAATGCTTGACACTATAATAGCGCCGCCTGGTATAGGCAGACCTACAAAATCAATTGTTTTTGTCGTAATCACATTGAAGCGTGCAAGACGCAGTGCACCTGTGAGCAAAAATAGCGATGCAGCGATAATACCTATGCGACCCATATCGCTTAAAGCAAAAGTATACATTAAAAATGCTGGTGCAACGCCGAAACTTACAAGATCAGACAGTGAGTCATACTCAACGCCAAACCTGCTTTCACAATGTGTAAGCCTTGCAATTTTACCATCTAAATTATCAAACAATACAGCCAGTACCAAAAGCCATGCAGCACTCAAGTAGTCGCCTTGATATGACTCTATTATGCTGTAGAAGCCAGAGAGCATATTGGCTGTTGTAAATAAGTTTGGTAAAATGTAAAGTGCGTTTTTTTGTTTCATAAATAACCTATTACATCTCCACCTTTGATTTTTTGGTGTAGATGAACTGCTAAATTCAACTCTTGTTCGCTATATACGTCCAGTCTTGATCCAAATCGTATTAGACCTATAATATCGCCTGCTTCAACTTTGTCTTGCGGTTTTGTGTATGTTACGATTCGTCTTGCTATAATTCCAGCGATTTGCACAACAACGATTTTTTGGCCCTTTTCATTTTCAAAAAGCAAGGCGCATTGTTCGTTTTCAAGTGAAGCTTTTGGCTTATTTGCACTAATAAATAAGCCTTTATTGTAGATTTTATCCAAACATACTCCTTTGAATGGTGCGAGATTTACATGCACATTAAAGACTGACATAAAGATACTTACTTTGCTAACTTCTGATTTAAAGAAAAACCTTTCGTATGACTTTGATATATCTACAATTGTGCCATCAGCAGGGGATAATACCATATCTTCTTCGTAATAGATGTGCCTTTTTGGGTTTCTGAAAAAGTATGTGCTAAATGCACTTGCAGAAAGCAATGTTGCCTTTAAAAGTTTGTTTTTAGTTAATAGTGAAGCAATAGCAAATGAGGCTATAAACGGGTAGCCTTCTTTTGCTATTATATCTTTTTTTGTCGTTTTCATTAATTTCTGTCTCTATTAATAGATTTTTGTGCTGCAATCCAAGGCATCATTGCTCTTAGTTTTTTGCCTACAATTTCTATTTCGTGGTTTTCGTCTTTTTTGAGAAGCGCATTAAAAACTGGTCTATTGCACTGGTTTTCTAATATCCATTCTTTAGCAAAACTGCCATCTTGGATTTGTTTTAGTATGCCTTTCATTCTTTGTTTGGCATTTTCATCCACTACAATAGGTCCCCTTGTAACATCACCGTATTTAGCCGTATTTGATATCGAATACCTCATATCTGAGATGCCACCTTCATACATCAAATCAACGATTAGTTTCATTTCGTGGAAAGTTTCAAAATAAGCCATCTCTGGAGGGTATCCAGCCTCAACAAGGGTTTCAAAGCCTGCTTTAACAAGCGCAGTCAAACCACCACAAAGAACCGCTTGTTCGCCAAAAAGATCCGTTTCGGTTTCATCTTTAAAGGTTGTTTGTATAACACCAGCTCTTCCCCCACCATTTGCACAAGCATAAGACAGTGCCATTGCAAGTGTGTTGCCTGAGTAGTCTTGATAAGCAGAAATAAGCATTGGTACACCCATACCTTTTTCGTATTCCCTTCTTACTAAATGACCAGGTCCTTTTGGCGCAATCATCATTACATTAACATTACTTGGTGGCATAATTTGACCATAGTGTATATTAAAACCATGAGCAAATGCAATATAGTTACCTTCTTTTAAATTTGGCTCAATTTCGCTTTTATATAACTGGCTTTGAGTCTCATCTGGCGTCAATATCATAATGACATCTGCCCATTTGCAAGCTTCAGCTGTCGGCAATACTTTATGACCATTATTTACAGCCTTTTGCCAGCTTTTTGAGCCTTCTTTTAGTCCTACAACCACATCGCAACCAGAGTCTTTTAAGTTATGAGAATGGGCATAACCTTGCGACCCATAACCTATAATAGCAACTTTTTTGGATTTTATTAAAGATAAATCCGCATCTTTGTCGTAATAAACATTTAACATGTATCCCTCCTAAAAATTATTGTTTTGATTCCCTTGACATTGCAACTTTACCTGTTCTTGCAATCTCTTTAATACCTAATGGCTCAAGTAAATTTAATATTGCATTGATTTTTTCAGAGCTGCCCGTTACTTCTATTGTATATGAATTTGGAGATACGTCAACTATTTTTCCCCTAAATATATCAACTATGCGCAAAATTTCTGCCCTTGTTGATGAATCTGTGTGCATTTTTATTAGTGCCATTTCCCTTTCTACATATGCTACATCATCGCCGTACTCGATTACTTTTATCGTGTCAATGAGTTTGTTTAATTGTTTACCAATTTGTTCTAAAATGTTAAAGTCGCCTTCTGTTACTATTGTCATTCTTGAAAGATTAAGCTCATTAATGGGTGCTACATTTAAGCTTTCTATGTTGTAGCCTCTTGCACTAAAGAGATTTGATATACGCGATAAAACGCCTGCTTCATTTTCTACTATAACAGAAAATATCCTTTTCATTTTTCCCCCTAAGTTAAAATCATATCACTAAGTGGAGCCCCACCTGGCACCATAGGATAAACATTCTCTTCTCTTTCAATTTTTATATCCAGTATGTATGGACCTTTGTAATTTATCATCTCAATTAGTGCTTGCTCAACATCTTTTTTCTCTTCCACTCTTTTTGCTGCAATACCGTAGCTTTCTGATAATTTTATAAAGTCTGGTTGAACTTCAATATTAGTATTTGCATATCTTCTGCCATAGAATAATTGTTGCCACTGTCTAACCATACCTAAATACGAATTGTTTAAAATAATTACTTTTGTTTGTAGCTTGTATGTTGCAAGGACAGCTAATTCTTGTTCGTTCATCTGGAATGACCCATCACCTGCTATAACAAATACCTGTTTGTCTGGGTTTGCAAAGCTTGCACCGATGCCTGCTGGGAAACCAAACCCCATTGTGCCAAGTCCTCCAGAAGTCAAAAACCTTCTAGGTTTATTGAAATTGTAGAATTGAGCTGCCCACATCTGGTGTTGGCCTACTTCCGTTGATACTATTGGATCTATGTCTTTTGTTAGTTTGTTCAATAATTGTAAAACATACTGAGGTTTAATAACTTTATCCGAATCTTCAAATGAAAGTGGGTGCTCGCTATTCCATTTCTTAATTAAATCCAACCATTTTTCTCTATCTTGGTCAATTTTATTACTATCTTTAAGTGTTGAGAGGAGTTCTTTTAAAACAAGTTTCGAATCCCCAACAATAGGGTAATCTACTTGTATATTTTTGCTTATACTTGTTGGGTCAATATCTATGTGGATTATTTGTGCATTTGGTGCAAATTCAGATACCTTGCCAGTAATTCTATCATCAAACCTTGCGCCAATAGAAATTAACAAATCGCAGTACTGTATAGCCATGTTAGCTTTGTAAGTGCCATGCATCCCAGCCATACCAAGGCTTAATGGATGATCTCCAGGAAAAGCCCCAATGCCCATAAGCGTCGTAAAGACAGGTATCTGCAATCTTTCGGCAAGATCTAAAACCTCTTTGTGTGCATTAGAAGTAATAACACCTCCGCCAATATACAATAGTGGTCTTTCTGCTTGCTCAATAACCTTGGCTACCTTTTTTATTTGCTTTGGGTTGCCGTGGTAGGTTGGGTTATAGCTTCTTAGGTGTATTGCATCTGGATACTCAAATTCGCACATAGCTGTTTGGACATCCTTTGGTATATCAACTAAAACCGGTCCAGGTCTGCCTGTTTTTGCTATATAAAAAGCTTTTTTTATCGTGTAAGCTAAATCTTTTACATCTTTTACTAAAAAATTGTGTTTTGTACAAGACCTTGTAATGCCAACTATATCAACTTCTTGGAAAGCATCATTGCCTATTAGGTGCGTGGGCACTTGTCCAGTAAAAACTACAAGCGGGATAGAATCCATATAAGCTGTTGCAATACCGGTTACTGCATTTGTCGCACCTGGTCCACTTGTTACTAGACTTACGCCTACTTTGCCTGTACTTCGCGCATAACCATCTGCCATATGAACAGCACCCTGTTCGTGCCTTGTTAGTATAAATTCTATATCTTTTTGTTTGTAAATAGCATCATGCAAGTCAATAATTGCTCCGCCTGGTATACCAAACAAATGCTTGACGCCTTCTTTTTTGAGGCATTCGATAAAGATTTCTGCGCCTTTTAACTTTTCACTCATATTTCCCCCTTGTATAAATTAAGCACTTATTATACAAAAAATTACAAAAAATGCAAATTATTATAGAAAGTCGCAAATAGCTCGGTTGAAATCATCGGGTTGCTCCCACATAGACATATGACCTGCATTTTGTATAATTACTAATGTAGACTGTATAATATTGTCTTTGAGGTATTGAGCATATTTAATTGGTGTTAATTTATCGCAAGAGCCTACAATAATTAACGTGGGCTTTTGGATTTGACTAGTTTTTTGCATTATATCAAAACCATTGCATGCTAGAAAATCATTGTACCTTACTAGTTTATCCGTTTTGTAAAAATCACTTTCTGCTTCATCTATAAGTTCTTTTTTAGTATATTCACAGTAAGCCCACTCTTTGGCATAGTTCAAACCTTTTAATGTTCCATCTAATATATCTTGATGAACTTTTAGTTTAGCTCCGCTTCCAGCTATTATAATTGAATCTATTAATGAAGGATATTCAAGGCTAAATAATTGGACAATAGCTCCGCCCATAGAATGGCCACAAAGTGCAACATTTTTTAAACCTAGATTTTCTATAAAAGATTTAATAAATTCTACATAATCCCTAATAGAAGAGCAGCCATTTCCTTCAGATTCACCATGACCGCTTAAATCAAGAGCAATTTTTGTGTAATTAGGCAGCAGAGCCTGTAGTTGATACTTCCAAGTAAGCTTTGTAGCGCCAGATCCATGTATAAAAACAATTGCCTTTTGCTGATTAGGGTTCTCTTCTTCGTATATTATCTTTAAACCATCTATAAAAATTTGTTTTTTCATAACATACCTCTTTTTTCTTAAATATAACAGTTTTTAGAGTATTTATCAACCTAAAAGATTTTTTAAAATAGAGCCAATTCAATTAAATTTAAACCTAAGAGGGCTTGACAAAAAATAAAAATAGAATATCTTGTTAGCAGGTAAGAGTGGTGATTGCTAATGATGACAGAGTTAGACGAAAGGTATTTGACAGTATTGAATATAGTTGTAGAAAATTTTATAAACTATAAAGAAGCAGTAGGTTCTAGGGTTTTAATAAAAAGATACAATCTACCCTTTTCTGCTGCTACAATGAGAAACATAATGTCTGATTTAGAAGAGATGGGCTATTTAAAGCACTCTTATGTATCAAGTGGCAAAATCCCAACGGAAGCTGGCTATAAAGTTTATGTTCAGCACCTTTTGGAAAACAATAAGAAAAGCGTTAAACCAAAATTAAAACAAATTGATAGTATTAACTTAAGCACTATTGGTGATTTTGTGGCAGACATATCAACTATTTTATCTAATTCGTGTGGCTTGATATCGATGGTAAGCTTACCGAATATATTTAAGCTTAAATTAAAAGATATTAGTTTAATCAAAATTGGCTCAAACAAATTACTATGCGCTGTAATTGACGAACCATATATTGTTGAGACAAAAATAATGGAATCCACAAAGGATTACTCACAAAGCGAACTAGACGATATAGCTCAATTTGTGAAGGAAAATTATAAAGGATGGGAGTTGGAGAAAATTCAGGAGGATTTAGAAAATTCATTATCACGCAGTAGAAAAGAATGTGATTTGATATTTAAAAAGTTAAAGGAAAAAAGTAGAGATTTGTATTTTTCAGGTGTTCAAAACCTTTTGAAAGAAAGGGAATTTTATGAAGATTATGAACAATTGAACAAGATACTCGATGTGATAGAAAAAAGAAAATATGTATCTGAAATTGTTGATTTGATTCTAAAAAACGATGAAAAGATACTTATAGGACACGATATACCAAATGAAAAATTAAAAGGTATGAGTTTGGTTGCCCAGCCTTATTATTTGGACGATATTAAGTTAGGTTTTGTTGGCGTGCTTGGACCTATGAACTTAGACTACGAAAATATTATTTATACATTGGATTTTTTGAGTAAAAAAATAGAGAAACTGCTTAAGCAGGGGAGGTAAAAATGAGTAATCAACATGACAATATTGATGAAACTATACAAATAAACCAAAACTCGCAAAATGCAGAAAATGATTATAAAACAGATGAAAATCAAACTCAGCAAGAACCAAAAGATGAGCTAGCTGAATTAAAGGAACAATTAGAAAAACAAAAGGACGCCTACTTAAGGTTACTAGCAGAGTTTGATAATTTCAGAAAGCGCGTAGAAAGGGAAAAACTTGAAATTTCTGATCTTGTAAAAGGATCTGTGGTTAGAGATTTTTTGCCCATTTTGGACAGTCTTGAAAAAGCTCATTTGGCTTGCACAAATGATGAGTCTATTAGATCTGGCATCGAGCTTGTGTTAAAAGCATTTAAACAGCTTTTAGAAAAATATGAGATCAAAGAAATTGATACCAAGAGCGAATTTGACCCCAACTTACACGAAGCTTTAATGACAGTAGAGTCAAATACACCTAACAAAATTGTTCAGGTTTTTGAAAAGGGCTACATTTATAAGGATAAGTTGCTTAGGCCAGCTAAAGTTTCTGTTGGCAAAATAAATGAAGACAAAAACGAGGAGGTTTAATTATGGGAAGGGTTTTAGGAATAGATCTTGGAACAACAAATTCTTGCATGGCCATCATAGAAGGTGGTAAACCAAAAGTAATTCCTAACGCTGAGGGTGCAAATACCACACCGAGCGTTGTAGCTTTCACAGATAAAGGGGAAATATTAGTTGGCCAAGCAGCCAAAAGGCAGGCCGTAACAAACCCCAAAAAGACAATTTTTTCTGCAAAAAGGTTAATAGGTCGAAGATATAGTTCAAAACAAGCTCAGGAGGCTAAAACTAAACTACCCTATGAAATAGTTGAAGGTCCAAATGACGATTGTAGGATAAAAATCAACGGCAAAGAATATACACCACAGGAAATTTCAGCACAGGTTTTAATGAAGCTAAAAAGAGATGCTGAAAGTTACTTAGGTGAAAAAATTACGGAAGCTGTTATTACTGTGCCCGCTTACTTTGACGACTCTCAAAGAAAAGCAACAAAAGATGCAGGTGCAATTGCAGGTTTAAATGTTTTAAGGATAATAAATGAACCAACCGCATCATCTTTAGCGTTTGGTCTTGACACAGCAAAAGAAGGTAAAGTTGCAGTTTATGATTTAGGCGGTGGTACATTTGATATATCAATACTAGAAATTGCAGACGGTGTTTTTGAAGTAAAATCTACAAACGGCGATACTTATTTAGGCGGCGATGATTTTGATAGGGTATTATTGGATTATTTAGCCGATGAGTTTAAAAAAGAAAACGGTATTGATTTAAGAAATGATCCAATGGCTCTGCAAAGATTAAAAGAGGCTAGCGAAAAAGCCAAAATCGAACTTTCCAGTTCCCTTGAAACAGAAGTAAATTTGCCATTTATTACAGCTGATGCTTCAGGACCAAAACACTTAGTGATGAAAATTACAAGATCTAAATTTGAACAGCTTGTAGAGCCGCTTATACAGCGTACACTTGGGCCATGCAAACTAGCCCTAAAAGATGCAAATTTAAGTCAAAATGACATAGATTATGTAATACTTGTTGGTGGCATGACAAGAATGCCTAAAATTCAACAAGTTGTAAAAGAATTTTTCGGTAAAGAGCCTAGAAAAGATGTAAACCCTGATGAAGCTGTTGCAATAGGTGCTGCAATCCAGGGTGGAGTACTTAAAGGTGAAGTAAAAGATGTGTTGTTGCTTGATGTAACACCACTAAGTCTTGGCATAGAGACACTAGGTGGTGTTATGACAAAAATCATACCAAGAAACACTACAATCCCTACAAAGAAGAGCCAGATTTTTACAACAGCCGAAGATAACCAAACGGCTGTTACCATTCATGTACTGCAAGGTGAGCGCGAGATGGCGGCAGAAAACAAAACGCTTGGCAGGTTTGAGCTTATGGGCATACCGCCAGCACCTAGGGGTGTACCGCAGGTTGAGGTTACATTTGATATTGATGCAAACGGTATACTTAATGTGTCTGCGAAAGATAAAGCAACTGGGAAAGAACAAGTAATTCGTATTACAGCATCAAGTGGCTTAACTCAAGAAGAAATTGAGAGGATGGTAAAAGAAGCTGAGCTTCACGCAGAAGAAGATAGAAAGTATAAAGAATTAGTTGAGGTTAAAAATAAAGCTGACTCAATAGTATACTCCACTCAAAAAAGCTTAAATGACTTTGGCGATAAAATTTCAGAAAGTGAGAAAAAAGAAATACAAGACGCCATTGATGCTACAAAGAAGGCGATTGAGTCTGGCACAAAAGAAGAAATAGAATCAAAAATGAATGAACTTATAAACAAAGCTCACAAATTAGCCGAAGAAGCCTACAAACAATCTTCGTCCAATGAAGGGCAAACCAGCAGCACTGATAGCTCAAAAAAAGAAGAGGATGTAGTTGAAGCAGAAGTAGAAAAAGATGATAATAAGTAGTTTCTAAATAATAACAAAGACTGAGATAGAAGCTAGCCTTTCTATCTCAGCCTTATTTTTAAGTAGTAGGGAGAACAGCACAACAATGGCAAAAGATTATTATGCAATATTAGGCGTAGATAGGAACGCAACTACAGAGGAAATTAAAAAAGCATATAGAAAGCTAGCACTTCAGTATCATCCAGATAGAAATGAGGGCGACAAAAAGGCTGAAGAAAAGTTTAAAGAAATTACAGAAGCCTACGCTGTATTATCAGACGAAACAAAGCGTGCAAAATACGATCAATTTG
>JBFWJP010000023.1:0-11463 GCA_050253135.1 Desulfurella sp.
GGCAGTGTAATAATAGTTGTGGCATTGCTTTTTGCTAGCGTTTGGGCGTTAAAAAAGCTTCAAATTAATACTAAAAAAGGTGGTCGCATCAAAATACTAGATAGAACCTACATTGATAATAAGCACAGTTTAGTAATTATAGAAGTTGAAGAAAAGCAATTTTTGCTTGGTGTAGGAAATGAAGTAAACTTAATAGCACAATTGAGCGAAAATGAAAAAAATAATTAGTCTGTCTATTTTTTTTGTTTTGGTAGGTTTGTGTTTAAATGCTTTGGGGGCCCCTGTGCCTCAAGGACCATCTTTAAGCATAAGCCTAAATGGAGCAACAACACCTCAAAATATTTCAAACGCTGTAAAGTTACTTATTTTGCTTACAGCTTTGGCTATTGCTCCTTCTTTTTTAATTATGCTAACATCGTTTACACGCATAATAATAGTGCTTTCAATTCTAAGGCAGGCAATGGGCCTACAGCAAGAGCCGCCGAATCAAATATTGCTTGGTATCGCACTTTTTTTAACTATTTTTATTATGTCACCAACGATTAGTGCAGTATATAACAACGCTTACAAACCATTCAATGAAGGAAAGTTAAGTTTAGAACAAGCCTACGATGCGGCTCAAAAACCCATTAAGGCATTTATGCTAAAACAGACACGCCAAAAAGATATAGCACTTTTTTTGCGTATTGCTAAACAACCAAACCCTCAAAACGAGCAGCAGTTGGGATTAAATATACTTGTGCCTGCATTTATTATAAGCGAGCTAAAAACAGCTTTTGAAATAGGTTTTTTGCTTTATATACCATTTGTTATTATAGACATTGTAGTATCAAGTGTGCTTATGAGTATGGGTATGATGATGCTGCCTCCAGTTATGATATCACTACCATTTAAGTTGCTTTTATTCGTATTGGCAGATGGGTGGAACCTTGTTGTTTTATCTTTAGTTAAGAGTTTTCATTAGGGGGTTTTATGGATGTAGCAACTGTAGTTGGGATTGGCAGAAGTGCTATGCAAATAGCTTTGATGCTATCTTTGCCAATATTAATTGTAAGTCTTGTTGCGGGGCTTCTTGTTAGTATTTTTCAGGCTATTACACAGATTCAAGAAATGACCCTAACATTCATACCAAAGATTATTGCAGTTGCTTTAACTTTATTGTTTTTGGCTCCATGGATGGCAAAGTTACTTACAAATTATACTATTGAGCTATACCAAAACATACCCAATTATATAAGATGAATCAGAGCCTTGCACTGCTAAATGTGCCTTTTTCTGATTTAGAAATTTTCTTTTTGATTTTTATTAGGGTGGCCTCTATTTTGCTTTTAGCCCCTATTTTTAGTTACAAGTCAATACCCGCAATAGTTAAAATACTATTTAGCGTTGTTATGGCTTTTGTGCTTTATCCTATTGTTAAAGATTATGTAAATGTAAACATTACAAATACAGTTGAACTTATTGTGCTGATTGTAAGAGAAATACTGCTTGGTGCGAGTTTAGCTTTTTGCATTCAATTTGTATGGGCAGGTATTGAGATAGCTGCAGGTTTGATTTCATTTATGATGGGTTTTAGTATCGCAAATGTACTAAGTCCGCAAACAAACACACAAATATCTATCATTACAGAATTTGAGAGTTTATTTGCTGTTTTGGTTTTTTTGGCCATTGATGGGCATTATTTTGTTATACGCTCATTGGTTGAGAGTTTTCAACTCATACCAATAGGCTCATTTGTAATAAATAAGGGTTTAATTGAGTTTATTGTGTACTTGATTTTAACGATGTTTTCTGTTTCTGTGCAAATATTGGCACCTGTTGTTGTTGCTTTAATTATAACAAATATCGTTTTTGGCATAATCTCGCGTACCATGCCTCAAATGAATGTGCTTATTGCCTCTTTTCCTATTACAATAACAATTGGTTTATTTTTGCTCGGCGTAACATTTAATTTTGCAGCAAATGTCATGATAAAATACTACTATCAATTACCTCATTATTATAATCAAGTGTTTAGGTTTAAATAATGGCAGGCGAAAAAACCGAAAAAGCGACGCCTAAGCGACGCGAAGAAGCCCGCAAAAAAGGTCAAGTTGCAAAATCCATTGAGTTAAATAGTGCTGTATTGCTGTTTGTAACTTTAATTTTCTTTTATTTTAATGCTAATAGTTTCAAAGATACTGCAATTTATTCGTTTACTTATTTTTTAAACCTGCCCTACCATATAAGTTTAGACAATGTGGGTAGCTTGTACTCAGACATTATGAAAATACTTTTTATGTTTGTTGGTGTATTTTTTGTTTTGATCGTAATTGTTGCTCTATTAGTAAATGTTGCTCAAACAGGCATAATGCTTAGTTTTGAAAAATTAAATTTTGATCTAGAAAAACTAAACCCTATAAATGGCATCAAAAATCTTTTTTCCCTAAGAGCTTTAGGTGAGTTAGCTAAATCTATATTAAAAATTATCATTATCTTTTCTATAATGTATTTTTTTATCAAAGCAAAATATAAAAGTTGGCTTGATTTAACGGATCAGCCAATTAATGTTTTTACGGTTGTACTTGCAAAAAACATGTTTGCCATTACATTTTACCTGGTATTGTTTATGGTTTTTTTGGCTATCTTAGATTATATGTATCAAAAGTATATTTTTGAGCGCTCGATTATGATGAGCAAAGAAGAAGTAAAAGAAGAATTTAAACAAATGGAAGGCGATCCAAAAATAAAGGCAAAGATAAGAAAAATGCAAATGGAATTAGCACGCAGGCGCATGATGGAAAATGTGAAGACTGCCGATGTAGTGATTACAAACCCCACGCACGTAGCTGTAGCCCTAAAGTATGATCAGTCAAAAATGAATGCGCCTAAAGTAGTTGCCAAAGGCTTAGATGAAGTTGCGCTAAGAATAAAAGAAACTGCAATAAAAAACGAGGTGGTTATTGTAGAAAACCCACCTCTTGCACAAAGTTTATACAAGCAAGCTCAAATTGATAAAGAAATACCTATCGAGTTATACGAAGCAGTGGCCAAAATTCTCTCCTACGTTTATAATTTAAAAAATAAAAAAACTAATAAACTTTTTTAAAAATCATCCGATATACAAAATGGAGGTGTAATATGACTTCACAAGTAGGTTCTAATTTTATATTGGGTTTGGGCAATACAAGTAACCTTAATCTGCAAAGTATGCTTCAGCAGTTAGTTACAGCTCAAAGTCAACCAATTGTAAACCTCCAGGCACAACAAACGCAGCAGCAAGCATACCTACAAACATTTTCCAATTTTTCAAGCCAGCTTACAAAGTTGCAAACAAGTGCAAATAATGTCATATCAGACCTTACGCAGCAGACTGCAACATCGAGCAATACATCCGTTGCTACGGTTAACACTACACAAAGTACAGCTACTGGTACTCACACGCTTAATGTAACCCAATTAGCTCAAGGCCAAGTATGGGTATCTACAAATGGCTTTTCTAGCCAAAGCAGCCAAGCTGCAACAGCAAACGGTGTATTTAGTTTTTCCATAGGCAATCAGACATATTCAGTAAATGTAAATTCCTCAACTACACTTCAAGGCTTAGCAAACGCTATAAATGCAACTAATTCTGGACTTAGCGCAAGCATTGTGTACAATGGGTCTACATATAACCTTGTGTTAAACACGCCTACCGGTACTGCAAATAATTTAACGATAAATACAAACAACACACTTGCTGTGTTTGGATCGTCGCCTAATCAGGCTTCACAGAATGCCCAAGCAACGCTAGATGGCATAAGTATTACGTCACAATCAAACGATTTAAAGAATTACATACAGGGTCTTGATATACAGCTTCAAGGCACAGGTACAACAACTATTGCTCTCAATTATAGTACTTCGCAACTAACACAAGATATGCAAGCCTTTGTTAATAACTACAACAATCTATTGCAATATGTTAATCAAAATAATTCTTATAACAGCTCAACAAATATTGCAGGTGCATTTTTTGGCTCAACGGCTATTCAGTCTGTTATGTCGGGTTTAAGAAACGCATTCTTTGGTTTATTTAATAAAAGTGCAAACCAATCAATCAATTCAGCCATGAGCATAGGTTTATCTTTTGATAACAACGGTAATTTACAATTTAATAGCCTCCTCTTTCAGCAAGCAGTGTCTAGCGATTTTAATGCTGTTAAAAGTATTTTAACAAATTCCTCAAATAACGGCATAATGGATTCCGTTAATAGTATGATTAACCAGGCTACATCAACAAATGGTGGTATTATTACAACCGCTCAAAATGAAATCCAAAGCCAAATTAATTCTATTCAGTCCCAGATAAATACGTTGCAGCAAAACCTTCAAACTTACCAGAATAACCTAGTCGTACAATTTTCGCAGCTCAATACGGTGATGAATCAAATGCAATCTCAAAGCCAGTACCTTACAACCATGTTTAATAGCTTAAATGGCAAGAGCTCAAGTGGTGGCTAGTTACTCAAAAAGGAGGAATACAATGGATACAATAGGTTTAGTTAAAACAAACTTAGCCGTTGAGCAAAATACTAATCAGGCCAAGACATACTCACCTCCACAAGAAAATACAAACGCTGCATCATTTGTTGCTGCAGCTACATTAACACCAGCTAACCAAAGTTTGCAAAATAACACAGATGCAAAAAGTATGAGTAAAAATGATGTAAAAAATCTGGTTGAAAAACTTAACAGTTCTATTGGTACTCTAAATAATAGTGTTAAGTTTAGTTATTCCGAAGATGCAAAGGCTTTGGTAGTAAAAGTGGTAGATAGTAAAACAGGTCAGGTAATTCGTCAGATACCACCAGAAGAACTTATTAAATTGGAAGCAAGTCTATCTCAATCAATAGGAATAATTTTTAATAAGGAGGTCAAATGATAGCAAGCAGTGCATATAAGGCTTATAAAAATACACTTGCAAACACCACTGATGATAGACTAAACATTATTGCCTTAATGTACGATGGTGCATTAAGTTTTGCTGTAAAAGCCAAAGAGGCAATTGAGAACAAAAACATACTTGAAAAAGTTTATGCCATTGAGAAACTTAATGCTATTTTGTTAGCACTAAGGAATGTTTTAGATGAAAAAAACTATGAAGAAGCGAGTAAATTTTTAGAATCTATTTATGATTTTTTGCTTTTGCAAACGCTAAAAGCTAACTTAAACAACAATATAGAAGAAATGGATGTAGTTGTAAGGTACTTAAAGCAAATGAGTGAAATTTGGAACAAAGAAGTTCTTAAAAAATAACATATCGGGGGTTTGGTCACGTTTAACCCCCAATTTGTGTTTATCCAAGACTTGACATATGTATTTTTAACTGCTATAATTAAAAAATGGGCTGGGTTTATTTGGCATTAGCTATTTTGTTTGAAATTGGCGGTACGACTTCTATGCGCTTGTCAAATGGGTTTGCCAAATTGTTGCCTTCTGTGTCTCTGTTTGTTTGCTACGCTGTAAGTTTCGTATTTGCTACAATGGCAACAAAATATTTAAAACTAGCAGTAATGTATGCTGTGTGGTCTGGTGTGGGTATTGTTGCTATTACATTGGTTGATTTGACATTTTTTCACGAAAGGATTAATTCAATTGAAGTTTTAGGTATAATTCTTATTTTAGCAGGTAGCATAATTTTGAGAGTTGCTTAAACAATGGTAGAGTTACTAAGTCCTGCGGGAAATTTTCAAAAACTCAAAACAGCCATACATTTTGGTGCAGATGCTGTATACTGCAGTTTTTTAGATTTTGGCTTGCGCTCAAATGCTGGCAACTTCACTTTAAAAGAGTTAAAAGAAGCTATAGATTACACTAAAAAAGTACACAGAAAAATTTATTTAACATTAAATTCTTACTTATTTGACAAAGATTTTGTTAAATTGAGAGAGTTTTTGTCTTTTTTAAAAAATAACCCACCAGATGCAGTTATCGTTAGCGATCTTGGTGTATTAAGTGTTTTGCAAGAAACAAAAATACCGCTACATATTAGCACACAAGCAAATATTACAAATTCTTTTGCTGCTAATTTTTTAAAACAATTTAATGTAGAGCGCATTATTTCAGCGCGCGAACTTACATTGCAAGATTTAAAATTATTTATACAAAATACGAGCTTAGATGTGGAAGTTTTTGTCCATGGCGCTATGTGTATGGCTTATTCTGGCAGGTGCTTTATAAGCTCATATTTGACTGAGCGTAGCGCAAATAGAGGCGATTGCGCGCAAAGTTGCAGGTGGAAGTATACTGTTTTTGAAGATACGCGCAAAAATACACCTATATTTTTAGAAGAGCACAAAGAAGGTTCATTCATATTCAATTCTTATGATTTATGCGCTTTGCCCATTTTGGATAAAATTATCCCATTAGGCGTAAAATCACTCAAAATTGAAGGTAGAAATAAAAGCGACTACTATGTAGCAGTTACAACAAAGTCTTACAGAAAAGCCATTGATAGCTACTATGAAGGTACTTTTAAAAAACATGTGGCGTACTTGTACAATCAGCTAAAAAGCGTAAGCCACAGGCCATATAGCTTTGGTTTTTTCTTAGCAAAGCCAAAACAATACATTAAAAATAGTGCGTATATCCAACCATGTACATATGTAGCTGTTGTTTTGGAAAATACTAACGGCAAAATAAAGCTTCTTGTAAAAAACAGATTTGAAGCAGGTTCATTTGAGTTTGTAACACCAACAGATAACCTAAAAATTGATATAGATACGATATATGCAAGCGATTTTTCTTGTAAAAGGGCAGCTAACCCAGGAGAGATAGTTTATATAAAGAGCGTTGACAATGTAAATAAAAGTGATATTCTAAGGTTTTGTGATGAGAGTGGTAGCGGGAGTTTACAAAAACAGGCCGTTGGAATTTAAAAAAACCAAAGAAATAAGACCTACGAAACAAATAGTAAAAAAATCTTTTTTTGATACAGTTTCTAGTATAATAGATGATTCTATATTTGTTGATTTGTTTGCGGGTAATGGTTTTATTGGTATAGAGGCAATATCAAGGGGTGCAAAAAAAGTCATTTTTGTTGATAAAGACGATACTTTTATCAAGAGAAATTTGCAAAATTTAAGAGTAGATCCAGAAAAATTTGAAATTTACCGCATGGATGCCTTTGATTTCTTAGGGTTGGATATAATAGAACAGGCAGATATAGTTTATATTGATGCGCCTTATGCTATGAAAATAGATGATATTGTAGTTTTTTTGTTGAAAAAGCTAAAAAAAGATGTTATAGTATGCATAGAAAGTGGTAAAATGATTGAGTACGCAAGGGTTTTTAAAATAAAAAAATTTGGCAGTACCTTTTTAAATTATTTGAGGTAATATGGATAAATGCTGTGTAGTAGCGATTGTGCCTGGTAGTTTTGATCCCATTACAAACGGTCATGTAGATATTATTAAAAGAGCTTCAAAGATATTCCACAAAGTAATTGTAGGCGTTGCAAAAAACACCGCCAAAAAGCCTTTTTTTGATTTTGAAGAAAGATTTGATCTTACAAAACAGGTTATGGGCGCACTCAATATACCATCTATAAGTGTTGAGAAAGTTGACGGCTTGCTTGTAAATTTTGCAAAATCAAGGGGTGCTCAAGTTATAGTAAGAGGTCTTAGAGCTGTTTCAGATTTTGAGTACGAGATGGAAATGGCTTTTATGAACCGTTCGCTTGCACCAGATATAGAAATCATATACTTTATGCCATACATTAAGTATTCTTTTTTAAGTTCTACTATAGTAAAGGATGTATTTGTGAATGGTGGAGACATAAGTGCGTTTGTGTCACCAATAGTAATTGAGCATATGAAAAAAAAATTTAAGGGGGAAAAATGAAAAAAAAACTAACAGAGCGTATCGGAAGGATTGAGGAATCCATCACAATTGCAATTACGGCCAAAGCCAAAGAAATGAATGCAGCAGGGATAAAAATTTTGTCTTTTGGGGCAGGCGAGCCAGATTTTGATACACCGGATAACATTAAAGAAGCAGCTATTAAAGCTATAAAAAATGGTTTTACAAAATATACAGCAGCAGGTGGTACAAACGAGTTAAAAGACGCTATTATTGAAAAAGAAAAAAAGATTAATGGGGTAGAATATAAAAGGAATGAAATCTGTGTATCTGCAGGCGGTAAACAAAATTTATTTAATTTATCTCAAGCGTTGTTTGAAGAAGGTGACGAGGTAATAATTTTAAGCCCCTATTGGGTTACATATGAAGCGATTGTAAAATACGCTAATGCAGTACCAGTAGTGATTAAAGCATCTGATAAAACAGGTTTTGTGCCTACACAAGAGCAACTTAAAGAAGCTATTACACCAAAAACTAAAGCCATTATATTAAACAACCCATCAAACCCAACTGGTGGTGTTTTTGAAAAGAAAGACTTAGAGTTTTTAGCTGAACTTGCACTGAAGAATGATTTTTGGGTTATATCTGATGAAATGTATGAATCCATTGTATATGATAACTACAAACCTGTAAGTATTGCAAGTTTTTCAAAAGAAATAAAAGATAAAACTATTGTAGTCAATGGTGTTAGCAAAACATACTCTATGACTGGCTGGCGTATTGGATATTCTTGTGGAGACAGCGAAATTACTGAAAATATGATTAAACTTCAAAGCCAAAGCACATCAAACCCAACATCTATAGCACAAATGGCTGCACTTGAAGCTTTAACTGGACCTCAAGACAGCATTGAGGTTATGAGAAAAGAATTTGAAAAAAGAAGAAACTATATAGTTAGCACGCTTAATTCAATAAATGGCATTACATGCTTTAACCCAAAAGGCGCATTTTATGTTTTCCCAAATATTAGCGCTCTTTATGGTAAAAGCATAAATGGAAAAACAATCAATAACTCTATGGATTTTGCAAGTGTTTTGTTGGATGAAGCAAAAGTAGCCGTTGTGCCTGGCATTGGGTTTGGTGACGACAATTATGTAAGGTTGTCGTTTGCTACAAGTATGCAGGTTATTCAAGAGGGCATAGAGGCTATAAAAGAGTTTGTTTCTAAGCTTAAATAGCTTTTAATGGCTGATGATAAAGATAAAATAATAGTTATAGAAGAAGAGCAAAAACCTCAAGAAGAAAGCAAAGGACAAGAAAGCTTACTTGAGTCTAGCAAACAAGCAAAGCCACCTAAGAAAAGCAAAAAAAAGTTTTTCTTAGGTATAGGTTTTGCTTTTTTTGTTTTGATCGTTGCCTTAGCAGTGGTATTTGTTTTTTCCCAAAAAGAGCATTCTTCACAAAAAGTCCAACCACCTGCGCCTAAAAAAATTACAAAAACAAAGGAAAATTTAGACCTGCATTTCATAGAAGGTCTAAATTTAGAGAACAAAGGTAACCTAAAAGAGGCAATAGAGGAATTTAAAAAATCCAAAAACTATTTATTTTTGGCTTATTTGAATATCGCAAAAATTTACCAAATGAAAAACGATCAAGAAATGGCTTACGAATACATAAAAAAAGCCAATGATTATCTAAATTCAACACTTTCAAACCCCAGTGAGTACATAGATTCGTATATGTACCTTTTTAGTTACTACTTGAGAAACAATCATTTAGACGAAGCCAAAAATTTGCTTGATGTGCTAAAAAGTGCGCATTTAAAAGATCACGAAATAAAAGTAATGGAAGTTTATTATAATTTTATTACACAAAAAGATAATAAAAGTGTACTTAATCAAATTAATGAGATGTTCAAAGATGGCTACAAAGATAAAATCCTTTACGAAATGGCTGGCTATATTTTCGCAAGTCAAAAGAATTACACAAAAGCTATAGAATATTTTTCAAAAGTAGGTAATTTGAGTGCTGAGACTGAACACAATATTGCTTTTTTAGAATTTGCAAAAAACAATCTAGACGGTTCATTAAACTATGCAATAGATAGTTTAAATAAAAAACAAGACCCTCAGTTAGAATATTTTGCATACCTGCTTGCTTTAAAAAATAACCAGATTGAAATAGCATACAACCTTATATCTAATATAAACTCAGATAGTGCGTTTAAAGATTTTGTAGTTGTGCCTACCTTAAACAAACAAAAACTGTTAAAGCAAACAAATTTTAAAGATTATGGTATTTCTTCTGCTTTGCAATCTTTGCTTATTATGCAATTGATTGATCCTCTTTCTTACAACATAAATCCTTCATCAAGTGTTGAATTTGGTAATATTTATATGAGTTTTGGTTTGCTAAATCAGGCAAAAGAGTCTTATTTAAATGCAATTAGTGCAAGCGCAAGCCTCAATTTTGCCAATAAAGCTTACGCTTATTTTAAAGAAAATAACTTGCCTTTAGCTTTAACTTTTTATCAAAAAGCTTATGAAAATAATCCTTCAAACCCTATCCTATACTACAACTTAGCTTTATTGTTCGAAAAAAACTATAATTTTAATAAAGCAAAACAGATGTTTTCAGTTTTAATTAATAGATACCCAAATTTTCCACTACCATACTTTAATATGGCTTTGATAAATTTTGTCGAAGGATCAAGCCAGCAAGCACAAGGCTATTTAAATCAATTTTTATCAAAGTACTCTAGTATTGAAAAAAAACCAAATAGCATATTACCATATAATTCTTATGCAGAAAGTCTACTTGGAAAACTAAAAGGCCCACAAAATATCAGTGTTCAAAATTTTGTTTTACTCAAAGCCATCTCAAACAATGATTTTGACTATTTAAAACTTGAAAAAAATTATTTAAATGATAAATTACGCATAGATATGGGCGATTACAATATGCTAAATGTAGTAAGTGCGTTAAGTAATTTTTATCCAGAGTTGAATAGATTATTGGCTAATCTGTATTTATTAGATGGCAAACCAGACCAGGCAATTAAAAGATTTGCCAATTTAAATGACTACAATGCTCAAGATTACTACAAAATGGCTTTGTGCTATTTATTGTTAGGTTACAAAAACCAAGCAGATAATTATTTAACAAAATCCATATTACTGAGTAAAAATTCTAAAGATAATTATACAAACCCACTATTTGCAAAGCTTGTTATTCAAATAATGGAACAAAATCTAAGCGGTATGCAGGATTTAACAAAAAAAATTAGTTCCAATAAGGGTTTGTTGTCTTTTGATATAGAGGTTAAAAAATGAAAAAATTGTTAATTGTTGTTGTTTTAATTTTCTTTTTGTTGTTTGTAGGATTGGCTTCTTTTGTAGTATCTTTGTATATAGATACAAACAAAGACTTTCAAACACTTATGAGTGGTAGTTTTTTCCCTGTACCTACAACTGTTTATGATGCTTCTGGCAAGAAAATAGCTATTTTTGGGGCACAGCGCAGGCAAGTTGTGGGTTTTAATCAAATATCTAATAATATGAAAAAAGCTATACTAGCAGCAGAAGATGCGCGTTTTTATGAGCATGGCCCCATTAGTTTTCGTGCAATTGGGCGCGCTTTCT
>JBFWJP010000024.1:0-11060 GCA_050253135.1 Desulfurella sp.
AAGCACGTATGTGCCCAACATTATTCTGCGCTTTACTTCTGCGCCAAAGCCTTCGCTTCTTGTGTTTACATACATTTCTTCTAAAGATTCGCCATCTGCCCTAAACCCATACTTTACGCCATCAAACCGAGCCAAGTTGCTTGATGCTTCGGCACAGGCTAAAATATAGTAATCTGATATAGAGTACTTAATATGAGGCAAATCAATTTTTTGGATACTTGCTCCAAGTTTTTTATAAGTGTCTATTGCGTTTTCCATTGAACGCACAATATAATCGGGGACAGATTGCAGCACAGACTCATAAACGCCAATCTTAACACCTTTTAAATCTTCGCTTAAATAATCTGTGTAGTTGGGCACTTCAATATTTACAGAAGTGGAATCCTTTGGGTCAAAACCCGCAATGATGCTAAGAAGTAAACACGCATCTTTCACATCTCTTGTTATAGGTCCAATTTGATCTAAACTTGAAGCAAAAGCCACAAGACCATACCTTGAAACACGCCCGTATGTAGGCTTAAGGCCAACAACCCCACAAAAACTAGCAGGTTGCCTAATAGATCCGCCCGTATCTGAGCCTAAAGCAGCAATAGCTAAACCCGATGCAACAGCTGCCGCAGAGCCACCGCTTGATCCACCACTTACACGCGTCTTATCCCATGGGTTCTTTACAGGTCCAAAAAATGATGTTTCACATGATGAACCCATAGCGAACTCATCCATATTCGTTTTTCCTATAAAATTTGCACCAGCTTGTTTTAACCTTTCTATAACAGTCGCATCATAGATGCTTTCAAAGTTCGAGAGCATTTTTGATGCACATGTAGTTTTTGAGCCTTTTAGCATAATGTTGTCTTTTATTGCGATAGGCAAACCATTAAGTACGTTCATTTTTTGTTCAAAGTTTTCAATCAAACTTATATATGCGTTTATATAGGCATTTCGTTGCTCAATGTGCTTAAGCAATTCATTAAAAATATCTTTTGCTGTGATTTCTTTTTTATCAATAAGATCAAGTAACTCATGTAAGGGTTTTTCAATCATATGTTTTCTCCATTAAATAACCTTTGGTACAACAAAGTGCCTATCAAAAGCGCTGGGTGCGTTTTTGAGTATCTCATCTTGGCTAAAGGCTTTTTCAACTTTGTCATCCCTAAAGAAATTAACGCTTGAAAGAGGGTTTAACATTGGGTCTGTGCTTGACAAATCTAGTTCATCCAGCTCTTTCATGTATTCTAAAATGTCATTTAGCTGACTATTAAACTGTTCGATCTCATTTTCTTGAAACTTTAATTTAGCTAATTTTTCAAGCTTTTTTAATTCTTCTTTGCTTATCATACACACCTCTTGTAAATAGCCCTTTTAAAGTACAAACCACACGCTGGTGCTTTTAATAAATTTAAGCTTTTTGGCTTTTCAAATACCTGTTCAATCTGATCTTTGGTAATTGATCCTCTTGCGTAGGATACCATAGTGCCTACAATTAATCTTACCATTGCCCGCAAGAATGCATTTGCTCTCATAAATATTATTACAAAAAAATCTTTTTGTTTAATCCTTACATACTCAACAAAACGGTTTGTGTTTTTGTCCATTGAAGCTTTTGAAAACGATGCAAAATTCTTATATCCCACAAATAAATCCTTAACCTCATCTAATTTCGAAGTATTTAATTTTGGAACATGCCATACATAATTTTTTAAAAACGGCATACACACTTCCGCAGTATTGATAATATACACATAATCTCTAAAAATACAACTATAGCGCGAATGAAAATCATCTGAAACTAAAAAAGCACTCATAATGCGAATTTGAGGTGGTAACAATGCGTTTAAAGCTCTTTTTACAACACTTACATCCAGTGATTTTACGGCAAAGAAATCCACTACCTGGCCTAATGCATGCACACCTGAATCTGTTCTTCCTGCATAGTTAATCTTTATATCAACACCAAATAAAACTTTGAGCGCATTTTCGATACTTTGTTGGATTGTAGGTTTATTTTTTTGCCTTTGTAACCCAAAAAAATTAGTACCATCGTATGATATCTTTAATTTATAGTGAATGTATTAGCCTCCAACCATAATTTTGGGTATTCTAAGTGTAGGCTCACCGTCTGTTACAGGCACGCCTTGAGAACTTTTACCACATGTACCTACTTCTGTGCCAAAATCATCGCCCACCATATCGATTTCTTGCAGGATTTTAGGCCCATTGCCAATTAGTGTAGCCCCCCTTACCATATCCTTAACCTTGCCTTTTTCTATAAGGTAGCCTTCTGATACTTCAAAAACAAAGTCTCCTGTAACTGGGTTAACCTGCCCACCCCCCATTTTTTTTACTAGCAAACCATGTTCTATACTATCAATAATTGCTTCTTTGTTATCATTTCCAGGTAATATATACGTATTAGACATTCTTGGAATAGGCATATACGCATAGCTTTGCCTGCGGGCACTTCCATTTGAAACTCTGTTGTTTGCTTTCGCATACATTTTATCAAACATATAATCATTGAGTATACCATTCTTGATAAGGATTTTTCGCCTACCGTGTGTACCTTCGTCATCGAAAACAAACGACCCACGTGCTTTTTCCACACATGCATCGTCAACTACAGTTATTTTTTCATTTGCTACTTTAGTGCCCAATTTATCCTTATAAACACTCATTGATTCAAATACTAGATCAGCTTCTAATCCATGACCCACCGCTTCATGTATCATTGTGCCACCAGCGCTTGAGTCTAGCACAACACTCATTAAGGCAGGCTCTAGGCGAGGGCTTTTGAGTAATTGTTCAGCTTTTTCTACCATCTCTTGCGTTATGGTTTCAAAATTAATGTTTTCTAAAAACTCAAAACCGCCCATAGCCGATAGTGGCTTTCTAACAGTTTGCAGTATATCATCCAGTTTAGCAACAAGCTCGATAAAAAAAAGCGTATATGTGCGCTTTTCCTGTAATAGATTGCCTTCTTCGTTTAAAATGGCAATTTCTTTTAATTTGTCTGAATATGTAATGCTTGCTTGCACTATATATGGACTATGGTAAGCTACATTGTTTACTGTCTCAATAATTCCTTTAACTAAATCAAGATTTGCAGGGTAGCCTTTGTAAGAATAAACGCTCATTTGAGGCATTTCAATTATATTAACGCCTTCCTTTGGGCTCACTACATCGCATATAAATTTAGTTTTTTCGTACACGCTTTCTTGTGAGGTATCGTTGGTTGATGCAAAAAGTGTAGAAAAACCTTTTACACCCCTTATGCCAACACCTTTATCTGTGCTGAAGTTTACATTCTCTATTTGCTTATTCTTTGATTCTATGGTTCGCGTGAAAGAATTTTCTATATAAATGTCAAAAAAATCAAAACTAGCTTTTTTTAGTAAGCTAAATGAATCTTCGTACATATTACCTGCCTAATTTTTTCTCTACTTCAATGACCTTTAATGTTGTTAACATAACACTATCTGGGTTTAAGCTCATAGAATCTATACCCTCTTCAACTAAAAATTCTGCAAAGTCTGGGAAATCACTGGGTGCTTGACCGCAGATACCTACGCTTTTATTGTGCTTATGTGCGGTTTTAATTAGCATTGAAATCATACGCTTAACAGCAATATGTCTTTCGTCAAACAAATGCGCAATAAGACCAGAATCTCTATCGATACCCAATGTCAATTGCGTTAAATCGTTTGACCCTATAGAAAAACCGTCAAATATTTGAGCATACTCGTCTGCGCATATAACATTGCTTGGAATTTCTGCCATAACATAAATTTCAAGGCCGTTTTCACCTTGCACAAGACCGTTTTTTCGCATCTCTTCAATAACTCGTTTGCCTTCTTCTGGTGTTCTACAAAATGGTACCATAAGTTGGATATTTGTGAGACCAAACTCATCGCGAACCTTTTTCATTGCTAAGCACTCTAGTGCAAAACCTTCTTTATAATTGTCTGAATAATACCTAGAGGCACCTCTCCAACCTATCATTGGGTTTTCTTCTTCTGGCTCAAACTGGGTACCCCCAATCAAATTCGCATACTCATTTGTTTTAAAATCACTCATTCTAACTAAAATAGGCTTTGGATAAACACTTGCTGCCAAAAGAGCAACACCTTGCGCTAATTTATCAATAAAATACTGTGGTTTGTATGTATAGCCTTGCGTTAACTCTTCAATGTGTTTTTTTGCTTCTTTGTCTTGTAGTTCATCAAAGTGAATAAGCGCAAGCGGGTGGACTTGTATATATGAGCTTATAATAAACTCCATTCTTGCAAGACCTATACCATCATTTGGTATATTTGCAGATGATAATGCAAGCGCTGGGTTTCCCAAATTTAGTTTAATTTGGGTTTTTGGTCTTTGAAGTGATGATAAATCAATCGTTTCAACTTCAAAGTTAAGTTTGCCTTTATATACAAAGCCTTCATCACCTTCTGCGCATGAAACTGTAATTTCATCGCCAGTTTTTATTACGCTTGTAGCATTGCCGCAGCCCACAATGGCTGGTACACCTAACTCTCTTGATATAATAGCAGCATGGCATGTCCTGCCACCGCGATTTGTAACAATCGCTTTTGCTTTTTTCATTATTGGTTCCCAATCAGGGTCTGTCATGTCTGTTACAAGTACTTCGCCTTCTTTAAACTCAGAAATTTTACTAGCATCTAGCAATACACGCGCAACACCACTTGCAATCTTGCTTCCTACAGCAACGCCTTTTGTTATAATTTCGCCTTTTTCTTTTAATTTGTAAGTTTCCATAATACTCAAATTTTTTTGAGAATGCACGGTTTCTGGTCTTGCCTGAACAATAAATAACTGATTTAGCTCACCATCTTTTGCCCATTCTATGTCCATAGGCGAGTAGTGCCCACGTTTTTTTGTATAGTGATTTTCGATTTTAACTGCCCACGATGCAAGTGTCAATATATCTTCATCACTTAAAGAGTATGACAGCCTTTCTTGAACTGTTGTCTCTATCTCTTTAATGCCACCATTTTCATCGTAAACTGCTTTTAATAGCTTTGAGCCTAAATTCTTTTTTATTATTGATTTAAATCCTTTCTCAAGCGTTGGTTTAAATACCATAAACTCATCTGGGTTTACTTTTCCTGCTACAACAAGCTCACCCAAACCGTAGCTTGCATTTATTACCACAACCTTGTCAAAACCGCTTTCTGTGTCAATACTAAACATTACACCACTTGCAGCTTTATCTGAGCGAGCCATTTTTTGGACTGCTACAGATAATGCTATATCAAAATGGTTAAACCCCTTATCATGCCTGTAAGATGTTGCTCTATCTGTAAAAATAGACGCATAGCATTTTTTTACATACTTTATAACATTTTCTATGCCTTTTACATTTAGGTAGGTATCCTGCTGTCCTGCAAATGAGGCATCGGGTAAATCTTCAGCTGTGGCAGATGATCTTACAGCAACATCCGTATTTTGCACAGAATACATACTAGAGAGCTTTATATAGGCTTCTTTTATTTCTTTTAATAAGTCGTCGGGGAGTGGCGCATTTTCTATCATCTGTCTAACCAAAGAGCACTTTGTTTGTAAATCGTTTATATTATGTGTATCGAGATTTTCAAGTGTAGATTGAATTTTATCTTTGATATTAGCGCTCTCTAATAAATACCAGTAAGACTGTGCTGTTAGTGCAAAACCATATGGCACACTAACGCCTTCGCTTTTAAGTTCCCTGATCATTTCGCCCAAAGAAGCATTCTTCCCGCCAACTAAACCAACATCGCTTATCGAAACTTCATCAAGCCATTTTATAAATCTCATTTTCCCCTCCAATTATAACTTTTGAGTAGATATTATCAGAAAGAGCGCTAAATTTCAAATAAAATTGACTTAAATTTTACAAACCCATACTAAGCTTTCAAAAAATGAAAAAAGGAGGTTTGTATGTTAAAAAAAGTTATTTTAGGCGGTGCACTGATTTTGGTTTTATCTGCAAATGCATTTGCACAACCCCCTTATAGACCCCCAAGGGCTCACCCAATCCATCACAAAATTCACAACCCACGCCACTATCACCATAAAGTATACAACCATAGACTCGTGCACAGAAACGCTAACTACCATGCAGCTACTCCTGCTCGCCCAGCACTACATACACCAAGTGGTGTTATACCTGCAAAAAGAGCAATCCCAAACAACCCGCCACCCCATAGAGGCTACTAAGTATCACATAGGGTCAACTCGACCCTATGTCCTTTTTAAACCTTTGCAAATCTTGACTTAAACCAACGCAAATTAATATGGTATCTGCATCAACAATATCCTCTCCGCTGGGATTAAACTTAAGCTTTTTTTCTAATTTTTGTTCACTCGGGTTAAAGATCTCTTGTGCTAAAGCTATAACCATAAGATTGTAGGTAGATCTAATGTTGGTTTGCTTTATCATCTTACCGTCGTAAATACTGCCTTTTGGTATCCTAATCTCATCAATTTCAATAGCTTCCCTTGAGCCAGCAATACTAAAAAGTGCATCGGCTGCATTGGGAGCCAAAATCATTCTAGCTACTCTTGTAGCTGATGTATGGTATGGAGAGATCGTTGTAGCACCAAGCCTTTTAAATCTCTTTATCGCTTCTTCTTCGTTTTCTCTGGCATTTACGCGTGCTATTGCAAAGATATCTTTATTCAATTCTTTTGCGCTCATCAAAATATAGAGGTTTTCGGCATCGGAGTTCGTTAAAATTGCGATGCCTTTTGCGCGCATAATACCTGCTTGCACAAGAACTGTTTCATCAGCTGCATCGGCATTGATTGCTAGATATCCGTGATCTATAGCATCGTTTGCTTTATCTTTATCCTTCTCTATTATAACAAAATCCTGATTGTTTGATTGTAGCTGTTGAACTACAAGGCTTGTAATTTTACCAAACCCACAAATAATATAGTGGTTTACGAGGTCGTTTATTTTTTTCTGCATAATAGCCTCCTTGTTTAATTTTGATTCTATAATCCTTCGCGTAAAAGCAGATGTAATAATACTAGTTAACATTGCAATACTTATAATGCCAAATATCATTAAAAATGATGCTATAATTTTGCCTGTTTGAGTTATAGGCACTATATCGCCGTAGCCTACCGTTGTAGCCGTAACGATAGACCACCAAACAGCATTAAATAAAGATCTAAAGGCAGGGTTGTAGGGACTTTCTGCAATGTATATGCTAATTGATGAGACAAACAAAAAAAATGCAAAAATAGCAAAAAACCAGGTTAGCTCATAAAAACTGGTTTTTATAACATTAACAAGTTCCTGTATCTTTTTACTAAATCGACCAAACTGGAGTAGTCTTGCAACTACAACAAACAGCGTATAAGGGTACGGTAGTATGTAAAAAGGTATCATAGCTACAATATTTGCCAAAAATAATGTATTGATAAATTGATTTAGAAAAGCTTTGAAGCTCAGTTCTCTTTTTTTTATCAATACAGCAATAAAAGTAGCATAATTAAAAACAAATTCAATAATTATCACAGAAATAGTAAAAATTTCTATTGTTGTAAAAAATGGCTTTATTGTTTTGTATTCAAGAATTTTCGCACCTTTATAAACCATTATAGAAATAATCGAAACAAATAAAACAAGTCGCATAAACAAGCTAAAAATATACGATGAAATTTTATCTGTATACAATATATTTCTAAGTTTTATTAAAAAATCGACCACTTTCATAAGTTTTTAATTATACAGCCTATTAAGCATATTTCAATAATAACTTGAAATTTAAAAAGTATACTGTAAAATAACTTTTAATGATAGCAAAAGAAAATTTCGTGACAAATGTATGCCAAAAGGCACAAACTTTGGATGTCGGTCAGTACTTAGATATTAGAAGCTATAAAAGAAACCGCAGTGTGTTATTAGTAAGACTACAAAATGGCTACCGCCTTCTTGAAAATGGTTTTAGAAAATTGGATATAAACCTAGATTGTGACGAGTTAAAATCTACTTTAAAAAAAATAGAGCATATTGAGTTTCCACGCAGTCACACAATCCGCATATACAAAATGAATAACTTTGACGAAACTAAGATTAATTTAAAAAGAAAAAAACTCTAAGAGGTGAGTACTATGGAAATCATTGATTTGAATTTTCAAAACACACCTAATATCATAGCTAGCTTTCTAATAGATGCCAAAGAGCCAATACTTGTTGAAACAGGGCCAGACTCAACATTTAAAAACCTAGTTTCAAACCTAAAAGCGCTTGGGTTAAGCCAACAAGATATAAAACATGTATTAATTACACACATCCACTTAGATCACTCTGGCGCTGCATGGCATTTTGCCCAAAGTAAGGCCAAAATCTATGTCCATCCACTAGGTGCAAAACACCTGATTGACCCATCACGCCTTGTTTCTTCTGCCCAAATCGTTTATAAAGATAAATTAAAATCGTTATTTGGTAATATAGAGCCCATTGATAAAGATAGGGTAATTGAAGTAGATGATGAAAAAGAAATTAATATCTGTGGCACAAGGATTTTGCCTATATACACAAAAGGTCATGCCAAACATCACGTGTGTTTTTTAATAAACGAGCATATGTTTGTTGGAGATACTGGCGGTATTCGCATATTAAATGGGCCCATTATGCCTACAACTCCACCACCCGATATAAACTTAGAAGAATGGCTATTATCTATCGAAAAACTACAACGCTACGATGCTCCTTTAATATGCCCAACACATTTTGGATGTTTTCCAAACTCTAACTATTTTGATGAGTTAACATCACATATTCTAGAGTATAAAATATTTATACAAAATAGCCAAGATTACAACCAGTTTTTAAAGTTTATCGATACTTACTTTGCCGATGAGCAAACAAGACAGTTATACAAAATAGCAAACCCAGATGAGATGAATTTTGAGGGTTTATTAAGATACTTCAAGAATTTTGGAAATTAGACGAGGTTGCGTTATCATTACTTTTGGGTGTCTTTTTTTGCCCAATAGTATTTAAGTCATGATTATCAATTCTTAATAATATATTGTCAATTGTATTTTTTAATTCTTGAGATTTTGCTAATATTTGAGCTTGCTGAAGCTCAACTTTTGCAAAATTATAATGCCCATCTTTTGCATACGCTGAAGCAAGACACAAATAAGACAGGGGGTTATTAGAATGCAAAACCACAGCTAATTTACCTAGCGCTATAGCCTGATTAATATGACCTTCTTGTAGTTTTGTAGCACACTTTGAGATGATATTTGCATAAGAAAAAATAGGTAAACAAACAAGTAATAACACTAAAAACAACTTTTTGATCATAACTTGCCTTTTTAGTTTATACATGACTTTAAAAAATTACAAATTAAAATTTCTAATTTCTTTATTAGTTTTTATAATATTACCCAAACAGCTTATCTGTGCCTTAACAGATGCAAAGGGGTTACTCTTGATAAAATATTTAGTTATTGCGATAAATTACAATATGCACTTTACATTTATACTAATCTAGTTACTTATATGTTTTTCTTTTACCAGCTATTAAAGTATATCCCAAAATCCCAATCCATACAATTGCTAATAAACCTGCAAACAACGGCAGTTTTTTAGCCATTTTCTTATACAATTGAGCTTGTCTTTGAGCTTGAAGTTGAGCATTGATATTGGAAATAAGTGCTTCATAGTAAATATTTGCTGTATAATTCAAAACAAAATTCTTGTAGCTATCAAAATATTCATTATATTCATTAGGGTTTTGCGTAAGATAGATATAAGCCTTAGATGCTGCTGCGTATTTTTGTTCTGCGTTTGAAGACTTATCCATAAAGCTTAGGTACTTTATAAACATTAAAATTTGGTCTGGCTTATTTGGTGGGTTAATCTCAAAATCTAGCTTTGAGATTTCTTCGGGAAATTTATAGGCTAAAAATGCACATATGTATTCATCCGTTTGGTTTTGCTCGTATATTGTTAACGTTTGAGTGGTAGCTGCCAAATAGCGATCAATGTTATTTTTATACTGGGAATAGCCAATATTACCAAGCCACTCTATAAAGTCATTAAGGTACCTTCCGTTTGGTATATTGAGTTTTTCTGTAGAGTTAACTTTGTTGATTATTATATTGAATTCTTCATTGTCAATAGGCAAGCCTTTTACACTCTCAAGCGTGCCGTTTAATGTAGATGTAGAGTTGTTAGTTTTCCAAACAAGCTGCATGTGAAGATAGTTTGCCTTACAATAGGTTTGATTGCACTCAATGTGCCATGATGAAGCTTGTGCAGGCTTTATTGTTGATTGAAAAAAACTACCAAAAGCCACACAAAATATAAAAAACTTAACAAAAGTGTTCAACGATTAAACCTTCAAGTAAACTGCCGTTTGTGGTATAAACGCAGTCTTTATGAAAAGTTTCCATTATTGTTAAAACTACTTTGGCTCCCACTACAATCACATCTTCTCTGCCTTCTTCTAATACAGGGTGCCTCTTTAAGCGAGATACCCTATCCATAGATACCATTTCTTCTAATAACCTTTTCACATTATGCTTAGATAAACGGTAATTTTCACACTTATTGTAATCGTATTTTGTTAAATTCAAATCCATAGCACAAAGGCTTGTAACTGTTCCTGCATTGCCAATTAGATAATCGTACTCAAAATCTAGTGAGTTTTTTAAAAGTTCTTTTTTAAATTGTAAGCCAACCATTTGAAGGTTTTCTTCTGTTGGAGGATCGTTTGGGCAAAACTGTTCAAGCAATTTTACAACACCCAGTTTTACACTAAATGATTTAACGATACGCGTTTTATCACAAAATATAAACTCACAACTACCACCGCCTAAATCAAACCCTACCCATCTTTCTTTTTTTAAGTAATCTAATGTAAATAAAATCCCTTTTTGAGACAAACTTGCTTCTTTTGAACCATCAATAACCTCGATGTTTAAATGAGTTTTGTCTAAAAAAGCAGTTTTATTTTTTGCTTCTCTTACAGCGCTTGTTGCTACTGCTACGTAATGTGTACACTTGTAGCGCTTCATTAGGCTTTCATAGTAATCCA
>JBFWJP010000025.1:0-11013 GCA_050253135.1 Desulfurella sp.
AATCAAAAATTGTATAGGAGGTGCAAAATGGGAAGTGTATTAATTACTGGCGCTTCAAGCGGTATTGGAAAAGCGTGTGCAGAAATTTTTGCAAAAAATGGTTATAATCTTATATTAAATGCAAGAAGAACAGACAGACTAGAAGCAATTGCGAACAAACTAAAAAGCGATAAAGTAAAAGTATTTTACAAAAAAACTGATATGTCAAATAAAGAAGATATATTTGAGTTTGTTGAATCTATACCCAAAGATTTTTACCCAATAGACATACTTATAAATAACGCTGGTCTATCTCGCGGCCTAGAGCCTTTAGATCAAGGAAACATTGATGACTGGGATGAAATGATTGACACAAATATCAAAAGTGTGCTTATTATAACAAAACTTATTATACCTATTATGAAAAAACAGGGTTATGGTCATATAATTAATTTAGGTTCTATTGCAGGTCATGAATCGTATCCTGGCGGAAATGTCTATTGCGCAACAAAAGCTGCTATTAAGTCCCTAACAAAAAGTTTAAGAATGGATCTTGTAAGGACAAATATACGTGTATCAAGCATTGATCCAGGGATGGTAGAAACTGAGTTTAGTGAAGTCAGATTTAGAGATGCACAAAAAGCCAAAAAAGTTTATGAGAACATAAAACCATTGTATGCAGAAGATATAGCTGATGTTATATACTTTATTGCAACAAGACCTAAACATGTAAACATTGAAGATGTGATTATAATGCCTACTCAACAAGCAAGTGTTTTAATAAACGACAGAGATTACAACAAGTAGGGGGAAGTTTTGTTTGAAATAATTAAAGAAATTAAGGAAAAAAAACATCAAGAAATAAATGGGGAAGTGTTTATGGTGCTTGAAAAACACTTCCTGGATGCAAAAAATGGCGATAAATATATTGGTTTAAAGTTAAAAGACAAAAGTGGTATTATTGAGGCTAAAATATGGAAAAATTTATATCACTTGCACGAAAATTTTAAAGAAGGTGACTTTGTAAAACTTAAAGCAAAAACTAATTATTATAAAGACAACTGGCAACTCATTATAGAAGACATTCAAAGAATAGAAGCAGATGAGTCATTGAAAGACGAGTTTTTACCCAAAACAAAAAAAGACATAGAAATCTTATCTAAAGAGCTTTTTGCAATTATAAACGGCATTCAAAACCAAGGTGTTAAAAAATTACTTCTTAATATTTTTGGAGATAGTGAATTTTTTTCTAAATTTAAGAAAGCACCTGCAGCAAAAAGCATGCATCATGCATACATTGGTGGTTTAATTGAACATACTGTTTCGGTTGCTAAAATTTCTAAAGAAGTATCAAAGTTCTATCTACCTATTGATGTTGATATTTTAGTGGCAGGAGCGCTTTTGCATGATATTGGTAAAGTTTACGAAATAGATGCTTCTACATTTAACTATACAGACGAAGGCAGACTCATAGGTCATATTGTAATTGGGTACAATCTAGTCAAAGAAAAGCTAAAAACCACTAAACTACCATTTGAGCAAGAAGTACAGATCCTGCATTGTATATTAAGTCACCATGGTGAGTACGAGTACGGTTCACCTAAAATACCAAAGACAAAAGAAGCATTATTGCTACATTTAATCGATACAATGGACTCAAAAATGGAGCCTTTACAAAATTTACAAACAAATGAAACAAACTGGACTGAATCAATAAAAATATTGGGCAGAAGTTTTTTTGTAGCAAAAAACAATAAAAACGAAGAATTAACTCTGTTTTAAGATGAATTACATTGTTTTTGAAGGTATAGACGGTAGTGGCAAAAGCACTGTATCAAAGATGTTTGTAGAGTATCTGCTAAATAAAGGGTGCAGTGTGTTGTATACCAAAGAGCCATTCACAAAACAAATAGACGAACTAATAAGAAAAAACCAAGCAGATAAAACATTGCTTTTTTTGTTTTTGGCTGATAGGTCTATACACATAGAGTATCTTAAAAAACAAAATTTTAATTTTATTGTAAGTGATAGATCTTTTTATTCAACAATCTGCTATCAAGGGTATGGTGGAAGCATTGATGTTGAGTTTGTAACCAAACTCAACGAGTTTGTTGTTGAAGATTTTTTGCCAGATATTGTATTTTATCTTGATTGTGAACCAGAAGTAGCATTAAGCAGAATTGAAAAAACTGACGCTATAGAACATAAGAAATTAAATTTTTTTCAAAAAGTTAGGGCAGGCTATTTAGAGCTTGCAAGAAAGCATAATTTTATCACAATTAATTCTCAAAACGATCTACGAGAAGTTTTTTCAAATGTAGTGAAGTATTATGAAACACAATTTGTCTAAATTTACAACATTTGCTTTAATCAATGCGACTCTTGAAGATGCAAGAGAATTCTCTCAAAGTCTTGGCACTACTAACTGGAATGTTTTTGAGGATTTAAAATTACAAGACGTTGAAAAAATTAGGGTAAAATCATACGAGTTTAGCGAAACACCAAATGCTTTTTTAATCGGAAAAGCAAATTTGGAGTCTCAAAACGCATTGTTAAAGCTCACAGAAGAACCTACAACCTATAATTATTTTATCTTTTATGAAACAGAATACATAATAGATACACTTATCTCAAGAGCTCAAATTGTTAACTTCCATGTAAATCCCGAAAACATAGACAAATTGTTTGAGTTCTTTAAAAACAACGACAAAAATGGTTTTTTAAAAGAACTTTTGAACATTAAAAACGTTAACAAACAAAATAAAGCAATCTTTTTAAAATACCTAAAAAGCCTTATATCCAAACTTGCTGACAATTTTCCCACAAAGGTAAATTTTTTATTTGAAGAATACGAAAAACTAAGAACCTATAATTTGAATATTGACTTATTTATTGCTAAAGTATGTATAGAACTTTGGAGGACATAAAATGAGTATTGCATATGTAGTATTTAAACACTCAAATAGTATAATCCCTTTCAAATATACAAAATTTGAGTTAAAGGTAGGCGATTTTGTAATTGCCGAATCTGAAAGAGGCTTAAACCTTGCAAGGGTTATAAAAATATCTAATGAAAAAGATGACAAACTAAAAAGTATCGTTAGAGTAGCAACTGCATCTGATCTTCAAAAATACAACGATAACCTTGCATTAGCCCAAAAGGCCAAAAAATATTGTTCTCAAGAAGCTAAAAACTTAAACCTTGACATAAAGCTCGTAGATGTTGAGTACACAATTGACAATAGTAAAATCATCTTTTACTTTACATCACCTACAAGGGTAGATTTTAGACATTTGGTAAAAAAACTCGCTTCTTACTTCAAAACCCGTATTGAAATGCGCCAAATTGGCGTAAGAGATGAAGCTAAATTAATAGGTGGCATTGGTTTGTGTGGTCAAATAGTTTGCTGTAAACGATTTTTACAAAACTTCGAACCTGTTTCAATAAAAATGGCTAAAGACCAAAATTTAAGCATAAGTGTCAAAAAAATTTCTGGTATATGTGGAAGATTGTTGTGCTGCTTATATTATGAAGAGCATATTTACTCGGATTTTCTCAAAAATTTGCCGCCTAAAGGTTCGATTGTAAAAACAGACGAGTGCGAAGGTGAGATTGTGCTCGCAAATCCAATAAAAAATACCGTTGTAATAAAAGATCAAGAAAATAAAATGATAGAAGTTGGGATTAATGATATAAAAAGTGTAATAAAAATTGCAGAAGAAAAAGGAGAGGAGTATGAAATTATTGAAGAAGAATAGTTATTATATAACTACACCCATTTACTATGTTAACGATGTCCCGCACATTGGTCACTCATATACTACAATTGCAGCAGATACTATTGCGCGTTTTCACAGATTAATAAAAGAAAATGTGTTTTTTTTAACTGGTACGGATGAACATGGAAAAAAAATTGAAACAACTGCAAAATCACTAAATAAATCGCCAAAGCAATTAGCAGATGAGGTTGTAGTGAGATTTCAGAGTTTATGGAAAAAACTTGATATAACAAACACAAAGTTTATTAGAACAACAGATGAGTATCACAAGAAAGCGGTAGCACATATTTTTGAAGAAGTTTATAAAAAAGGTGATATTTACAAAGATCAATACGAAGGTTGGTACTGTGTACCTTGCGAAACATTTCACACTCAGCCTGGCCCAAATAATACATGCCCAGATTGCTCAAGACCACTTGAATTAATTAAAGAAGAGTCTTACTTTTTTAAATTGTCAAAATATCAAGATAAACTGCTTAAATTTTATGAAGAAAACCCAGATTTTGTTTTGCCAAAATCTCGATACAATGAGATTGTAAGCTTTGTAAAAGGCGGTCTAAAAGACTTAAGCGTAACACGTATAAATTTAGATTGGGGTATCAAGGTACCTTTTGATGAAAAACATACAATATATGTTTGGTTTGATGCTTTATTTAATTATTTAACCGCAATAGATTACCCTAAAGGGGATTTTGAAAAAATTTGGCCAGCTGATGTGCATTTGGTAGGAAAAGATATTTTAAAGTTTCACGCGGTCTACTGGCCTGCTTTTTTGATGAGTTTAGGTTTACCACTGCCAAAACATGTAGTGGCACATGGGTGGTGGACAGTTGATGGTAAAAAAATGAGTAAATCACTAGGCAATGTGGTAGATCCGAACGAGATGATAGAAAAATATCCCCGCGATGCCTACAGGTATTATTTGCTTAAAGCTGTGCCATTTGGACTAGATGGTAATTTTAGCGAAAAAGAATTTGTAGAAAAAATAAACAGCGATCTTGTAAATGATCTTGGTAACTTAATCAATAGATCACTTACAATGATAGAAAAATACAATAGCGGTATTGTAAAAGATGGTCTAATAGATGAAGGGGTTAAAAATTTAGCTCAAACAACCTTTGAAAATATTAAACTTGCTTTCGATATTTTTAGATTTGATGAAGCGCTTGAATCTATTATGAATTTTGTAAGATTTGTTAATAAGTACATAACAGACAAACAGCCCTGGTCAATTAAAAACAAAAATGAGTTAGATAATGTGTTGTTTAATATATTTTGCTCAATAAAATTTATATGCGGTGCAATTCTACCATTTATGCCAGATACAGCAAAGAAGATTTACAAACAAATTGGATATAACGATGATATTGATGCAAAAACGATAGATTTCTTCCTTGATTGGTCAGTAAATAATATTAAAATTGGCATAAAAGAAATGCTTTTTACCAGATATGAATATACGCAAAAGCAAAAAGATGCTTCAGATGAACGCATAAGCATAGATGAATTTAGAAAAATTGATTTAAGGGTAGCCAAAATAATTGATGCATACCCAATAGAAAAATCAAATAAGTTAATAAAACTCAAAATAGATATTGGAGAAGAAAAACCTAGAACGCTCGTTGCTGGCATTAAAGAATACTTTATACCAGAAGAATTAATTGGCAAGACTATCATAGTTGTGGCTAACTTACAAAAGGCTAAGTTAATGAATGTAGAATCAAATGGTATGCTGCTTGCAGCAAAAGATGGGACAAGTTTAAAATTATTAACAGTCGATGGCGATATAAAGCCAGGAAGCAAAATTAGCTAATTAATTTTCTTGGGGGTGTTTTATGTTTAGTGTAGATAATTTAAAGGTCACATGCCTATCTGAAACTAGCTGGTTTGATACAGGTCTATTAATGAGCGATATTAAGCAAGCAGGGGGCATGAATACTGATCAGTACTCTATTAATTGGGATTATAAAAACGCAGGGGGCTATAGTGCTTTAGTAGAGTACACAAAAAATTATCAAAAGGGTTATGTTTTGCTCGATGTGGGTTGGAGAGAATCCTATATGGATTGGGTATTTGATAGGGAAGGGATAATCGAGCTTTTAAAAAATGATAAATTAAATGATGTGTTTATAAGTCATGAGCATATGGATCATTTCTGGGGTTTAAACAGTATTACAAAAATAAGAAATGATTTCAATTTGTATATACCTGTTGGTTTTAGCAAAAAAGGGTATGAAATAATTGAAAAAAGTAATTTTAAAGGTAATCTAATCGAAGTTGATGATAAATTCCAAAACGATGCGCTTTCTTCATTTGTTTACAAAATGGATATTATTTTAGGCGTAAAAAATGAACAAATACTCGTGTTTAACCTTAAGGATAAAGGTTTTGTTACAATCACAGGTTGTTGTCACCCCGGCGTAAATAATATGATGGATTATGTCAAAAACCACTACGGAGATAAATTATACGGTTTATATGGTGGGCTTCATATTTCACTTTTAGAAGACTGGAATGAGCAAAAAGCTAAAGAAATCGAAAAACTTGCAAGTTGGGGGTTAGAGAAAGTCGCAGCTAATCATTGCACAGGTGTTATTGCTGTTGAGCATATGATCCAAAAAGGCATAAATGTTATAGGAGGCAGCGCAAAATTTGCAAGTCAAAGTAAGTTATATATAGGAAACTCCGATAGCATAGAGTTTTAATCTGTTATAGCAAATTATATGATAGATGCACACTTTAGCGAAACATTAAAAGACATAATTATGGATAATTTGTACATAGGGGTATATTTCACAGATGAAAAAGGCAAAACGTTGTATGTAAACAAAACATTTGAAGAAATGTCTTTAATAAAAGCAAAAGAACTTGTCGGTAAAACACTCGAAGAATTGGTAAAGCAGAAATACTTCACCGCATCAGCAACCCTGCTTGTCATAAAAACAAAAAAACCTGCAGCAGTTACCTACATAACCAAAACAAACAAAAAACTTTTAGCACGAGGCAAACCTTTTTTTGATCAAAATGGCAATCTTAAATATGTTGTAAACACAGTATACGATTTAAGCGAAGTTCACTATATGGGTGATATTGACTATGACAGCAGGTATAATGACAAAAATAGTCAAATTATTGCTTTTAGTTCTCAAATGGTCAGTATAGTAGATTTTGCCTTGAGAGTTGCAAATGTAGATTCTACAGTTTTAATTACCGGAGAATCTGGTGTCGGAAAAGAAGTTGTTGCAAGGCTCATTCATGATGCAAGTCCTCGAAAAAACCATCCTTTTGTTAAAGTAAATTGCGCAGCTATACCTGAAAACTTAATGGAAACAGAACTATTTGGTTATGAGGGTGGCGCTTTTACAGGTTCTCACCCTAAAGGCAAAAAAGGTTTTTTTGAAGCGTCACAAAAAGGCACATTATTTTTAGACGAAATTGGAGAGCTACCTTTAAATGTACAAGCAAAATTACTGCAAGTTTTGCAGGATAAGCAATTCACTCGTGTTGGCTCTACCCAGTTAATTAATGTAGATGTAAGAATCATTGCTGCTACTAATAGAAATTTAAAAGAAATGATAGATAAAAAACAATTCAGAGAGGATTTATACTACCGCCTAAATGTCATACCTATTTTTATACCACCGCTTAGAGAAAGGAGAGACGATATTGAACCACTTATCAATTACATAGTTAATAGGGTTAACAACAAATACAATTTTAACAAACAACTAGAACTGGATTTGATTGACTTGTTTAAATCACTTCCATGGAAAGGCAATATAAGAGAACTAGAAAATGTTATTGAAAAACTATTAATTGTAACACCCAAAAATCTCATTACCAAATCAGACTATTTGATAGAAAATACACAACAGCTCAATATAAACCCAAAACTTATACTAAAAAACTATGAAAAAGAACTTTTGCTTAGCCTTTTACCAGTATGCAAAAATACTAGAGAACTTGCCAAAAAATACGGTGTGTCACAATCTACTATTGTAAGAAAGTTAAAGCATTACGGGATTTCGATTCAATAATGAATCAAAACTTTCAAAAATAAATCACATTTTATCTAATTTTGTTAGTAAAATATTCATTTTTGATTCATAATTGCATATTAGTAACCAATTTTTTATATTTAAATTATCAATTAATTATTTAAAAATATTAATATAACAACTAAAGTTAAAAGTTAAATAATTAAGAACAGTTTTTGCTTTAGTTAATTTAAGTAAATAAAAGGGAGGTTTACACATGTTAGGTAAAATTTCAAACTTTTTTGTAAAATTAATGCAAAGGTATATGCCTGATCCTTTTTTGTTTGTTATTATTTTAACTTTACTGTCGTTTGTCATGGCATTGTTACTTACACCCACACCTTTTATAAAAATGCTGGAAGACTGGTACAAGGGGCTATGGGCTATTCTAACATTTGGTTTACAAATGGTGTTAATATTAGTAACAGGATATACATTAGCTGAAACAAAAGTCATTAAAAAGTTTTTGACATCTCTAGCAAACATACCCACAAACCAAGCAAATGCAGCTGTGATGATTTTTTTAATAGCAGCTATTGCCTCTTTTATCAATTGGGGATTAGGTTTAATTACAGGTGCAATTTTGGCAAGAGAAATTGCCAAAAGGATAGAAAAAGCCGATTTTGGTTACTTAGTTGCTAGCGCTTATATAGGCTTTATTGTGTGGGCAGGTGGTCTTTCAAGCTCTATCGCATTAGTTATTGCTTCAAAAGGCAACCCAATGAATATAATTGAGAAACATACACAAGAAGTTGTAGGCTTATCTCAAACAGTTTTTGCTTCATATAACTTAATTGCTACTATTTTAACAGTTTTTGTAATTGCGTTTATAATTTACTTTAGTCAACCAAAGCAAGATTTAAAAATAGTTGATAAGTCAATATTAGAAGCACAAGATAAAGAGTTAGAGCAGACAAAAGAAATTAAACGTGACGATACTTTTGCCTCTCGTCTTGAAAATGCTTGGATATTAAATGTTATTATTTTTATAATGGGTCTAGTTTATCTTTTTAAATTTGGTTTTAAACTCGACATAAATAAATTTATATTCATAATGTTTTTAGCTGGTCTAATACTACACTGGAGACCTATAACTTACGTCAAAACGTTTAATAATGCAGCTAAAGTAAGCGGTCCATTAATTTTACAGTACCCTCTATATGGCGGTATCATGGGATTGATTACAGGCAGTGGCTTAGCAGCTGTAATAGCAGGATGGTTTGTTAGCTTTTCTAGTGCGCATACTCTACCATTTTGGGGTTTCATTTCATCAATAATTATAAGCCTTTTTGTGCCATCAGGTGGGGGACACTGGGTAATTCAAGCACCTATTTTTGTGCCAGCTGCAAGTTCTTTAGGTTCTTCCCAAGCTTTAACAGCAATGGGTATTGCTTATGGTGAACAAGTAGCCAATATGATTCAGCCATTTTGGGCATTGCCTATTTTGGCTATAGCACGTCTTGGTGCAAAAGATATTATGGGCTATTGCACGCTAGCTTTATTTGTTGGAACAATTATTTTTGGCTCTGTTTTATTAATAGTTGGCTAAGGAGGTTTTATGTGTATATGTATTTTAGGCACTTCACATACAAAATTCGCTAAGCTGCCAAATAGCATCTATGAGCTTATAGTAAGCGCAGGAAAAAGCGCTATAAAAGACGCACAAATTAATACTAAAGAAATTGATGCCATATGGATAGCAAACTATGGAAGTCTTGGCTTTAACAACCAAGGCCACTTAGGTCCAGTTGGTGTAGAGCTCGATGAATCTTTGAGGTTTAAGCCTTGTGTCAAGGTAGAAAGTGCATGCGCAAGCGGCTCAGCTGCAATTCTGCAGGCAATAAACGCTATTGAATCTGGTAGGGTAAGGTTTGCTTTGGTAATTGGGGCAGAAAAGATGACATCACTTGATACAAAAGGCATCACAAAAATCCTAGCAACAGGTTCTTATTGGCCAGATGAAGGCGAAAAGGGAATGACTTTTCCTGGGTTATTTGCAGAGTATGCAAAAGGCTATAAAGCGCGCTATAACTTCAGTGATGATCAGTTAAGGACAATGTTTGCAAAAGTTTCATCAAAAAACCACAAAAATGCCCTTTTAAACCCTCTAGCACAAATGCCTTTAGATATTGAGCCACAAGATATACTAAGCATACCAGACAATAAAAACCCCATCATAGCAGATCCATTAAGGCTGTATGATTGCTCGCTAATTACAGATGGTGCGGCAGCTGTTGTGCTATCAAAGCTTGAAGATGCAAAGGCTATAAAAGACAAACTTGTTGAGATATCTGCCATAGAAGCTGCTTGTGATTATTTATCCATGTCTAAAAGGGCAAACTACGAGTTTACAGCAGGCAAAATTGCCGTTCAAAAAGCTTATGAAAAAGCAAAAATCACTGTAAATGATTTAGATTTTGCAGAAGTTCACGACTGTTTTACAATCGCAGAAATTTTAGCATACGAAACTCTTGGTATACAAAAGGATGGGGAAGGCTACAAAGCTTTAGAAGAAGGCATTGTCTACAAAGATGGAAAACTGCCTGTAAATTTATCTGGCGGTCTTAAAGCCAAAGGCCATCCGGTAGGTGCAACGGGTGTTTCTATGGCTGTTATTGCTGCAAGGCAGCTTTTAGGAAATGCACTTGGTTTTCAGTTAAAAAACCCACAGATTGGCCTAACATTCAATATCGGAGGCTCAGCAGCAAGCAACTATGCAACTGTATTCAAAAGGCTATCTTAAAAAGGAGCAGGTAATGTATCAAAGTGATTTAAAAGGCAAAATCGCTTTAGTAACTGGAGGCTATAGGGGCATTGGAGAAACTGCTTGTGTAGCTTTTGCAAAAGCTGGTATTAATGTAGCAATAGCAGCAAGAAACTACAATCTATGCAAACAAAAAGCTGAGAGCTTAAAATTAGACTATGGCATTGAAACGCTTGCTTTGCAAATGGACGTAAGCGATATAGAAAGCGTAAAAAATGGTGTACGCAAAGCAAAAGAAACATTTGGACGCATAGATATTGTGGTTAATGCTGCTGGCATCTCTGGTGTGCAAAAGCCTGTAGTTGAACTCACTGAACCTGAGTTTGATGAAGTTTTCAATGTTGATTTCAAAGGCACATTTTTTGTCTGCAAAGAAACAGCAAGATTAATGATAACCCAAAATGCGGGCAAGATTATAAACATCGCTTCCATTTTAGGCAAAATTGCAACACC